>JACQPF010000183.1 GCA_016207625.1 Elusimicrobiota bacterium
CGCCACGCTCAAGGACGGGCGGTCAGGCGGTGCTGTTGCGAACAAGAACGTGACGTTCACCATGTTCAGCCAGAACCGCACGGACGGCACCGACTCGAACGGGAATGCCGTCGTGACCTATAGCGCCGTCTCCTCCTCCGGCTCCCACGCGCTCTCGGCCGTCTTCCAGGCCGACGCCACCTATGAAGGATCCAGCACGAATACGATCGCCGTGGTCCTCCCCAGACCGATGACGATAGCGGTCGCGCCGGTGACGGCCTACGCGGAGGACGTTTTCACCGCGACGGCGACCCTGACGGACACCCGCGACTCCGGACGGACCTTCCCGGTGAACGAGACCGTGCGGTTTTATTTCGCGCACCTCGGCAGCACGTTCACGGCCACGACGTCCGGGCTGAGCAACGTCGTGACCATCACCACCACCGCGCCCAACGCCTTCGGCAGCTTCAACTTCGCGGTGACGCATCTGGAAAGCTCTCAGTACGCCTACGCCGTTCAAACCGGCACGATCACCGTCCTCAGGCGGCCGACTGTGACGGACGCCCTGGACGTGACGACTCCGGGGGTCTACGCCGATGAGGTGTTCACCTCCACGGCCATGCTGACGGACGTCCGGAGAGGAACGGGCGTCCCGAACGTGAACATGAGCTTCTATTTCGCCAACGGCGGGACGCACACCGTCGTCACGGCGGTGAACCCCGCCGGCCGGGCCGTGACGACGTACACGGCGCCACTCACGGCGGGGCCGACCCAGTACACGGCCTCGTTCCTGCAGACGCCGAAATACGACCCCTCATCGGACACGGCGAACGTGACGGTCCTGCGCCGGCCGACGAACATTTTAACGCAGCCCGCGGCGGGATACGCCCTGGAGCCGGTAAAGGCGACGGCGACGCTCATGGACGTGCGGCGGTCGCTCGGGGTGGCGGGGAAAACGGTCTTGTTCGATTTCACGACGCCCGTGGGCTCGACGTCGGCCGTCACGGCGGCCAACGGCGTCGCCGTGGGAACGCACACGGTGTGGGAAACGGCCGGCGTCTACGGCTACACGGCGCGGTTCAACGAGGACGCGACCTATACGTCCACGCAGACCACGGGCGTCTTGACGATCCTGAAGCGGCCGACGTCCCTGTCGGTCGCGGCCGCCACCGCGACGGCCAGGGGCGTGCTGGTCACGACGGCGACCTTGGCGGACGTGCGGGACTCGTCCCGGAAAATTTTAAACCAATCCGTCACCTTCTATTTCTCTTTCGACGGCTCGAGCCGGACCGCGACGACGAACGCAAACGGGCTCGCGATTTTGACGTTTACGCTGCCTCCGGCCACGACCACGGGGACCTACCGGTGCGACGTGACTTTCAGCGGCAACGGGACCTATGAGGGGAGCTGGGGATCGAACACGGTGAGGGTTGAACCGCGGCCGACGAAGATCCTGGCGTTAACGGCCACGGGTTACGTAGAGGCGCCATCGCTGGCGACGGCGACCCTTGTGGACGTGACGAACCCTCTCCTGCCGGTCGGAATCAGCGGGAAGACGGTGAACTTCACGTTCCCATCGGGAAGCGGATCGGGGACATCGGGCGCGGACGGGACGGTGACCGCGGGCTACACAGGGGGCGCCTCCTCCGGGACCTTCGCTTACACCGCGTCTTTCGCGGCGGACGGGATCTACGCCTCCACAAGCGCCACGGCCGCCCTCGTCACGCTTCCACGGCCCGTCCGGATCGACATCGACCCCGTCACCGCCTACACGGGCGCTCCTTTCACGGCCACGGCCACGATCGTTGATTTGCTTAATGGAGGGCGGGTGATTTCGGGTGAAACGCTGCAATTCTGGTTCGATTACGGCGTGTACAGGACCACCTCTTCGCGCGTCACGAGCAACAATCAAGCTTTTTTGGCCTACACGGCCCCTCCCTCTTCCGGCCCGGTCGTCCTCGCGGTGACCCACCCCGAAGGAAACATATACGCGGCGGCCTCCAACTCCCGCGTCGTTTCCGTCATGCCGCGTCCGACACGCATCATAGCCGAGAGCGTGCCGGGCGTCTTCGCGGACGAGGTGTTCACCGCCACGGCCACGCTCTCGGACGTCCTCAACCCAACCGCGCCCCTTCCGATCCCGGGGAGGCCGGTGGTCTTCCATTTCGTGAACGGCGGCTCCCGCCCGGCCACGACGGACGGAGTCCTCGGCCGGGCGACAACAGGGTACACGGCTCCCCACATCGCGGGAGAATACGGCTACAGTGCCTCATTCATCGCCGATGGGTATTACGCCTCCACGAGCGCCGCCGCGCCGGTCACTGTGCTGAAACGCCCGTCCGACATAGAAACTCAGCCTGTCACGGAGTACACCCTGAACACGTTCGCCGTGACGGCCGTCGTCACGGACAGACGGTTTTCCCAGCCGGGGCCGGCCGTGCCCGTGGCGCCGGGCGTCCGGGTGCGTTTCGAGTTTGATGGGGAGCAGGTTTGGGACGACACGAACGCCGCCGGCCAGGCCAGCGCGAACTTCACGAGATCGTCGTCCGGCACCTACACCTACCGGGCGGTGGTGGATGAACTGGACGCCACATACCTTTCAACGGATTCCGTGAACTCGGTCACCCTCAACCCCCGCCCCGTGAAGGTCGTCGCGGTGTCCACGCGCGCCTTCGCCCTGGAAGATTTCGCCGCCGCCGCAACCCTCGAGGACGATATCAATCCGAGCCTTTCCATGGCGGGCAAACCTCTCATCTTCTATTTCGGGAGCAGCCAGACCGCCAACACCGATGTGTTCGGCGCCGCAAACGCGACGTTCGATGCGCCGGGATCCTCCGGTACCTATGCCTTCAACGTTACTTTCGAACCCGACCCGACGTATTTGGGTTTCAGCACCACCGGCGTACTCGAGGCGGACCGGCGGCCCACGTTCCTTGAAGCTGAAAACCTTCCGACCGTGCCCACCGGCATGCCGTTCGAGGTCTCCGCCCAACTCGTCGACGATCGGTTCAACGCTCCCGCCCAATCAGGACGCCGGGTCCGGTTCGTGTTCGACCCGACGGGGACGCCCCAGCTCCGCGACGGGTGGACCGACGAAGTCGGAAAAGCCACGGCCACCTTCGACGCCCCGAACGGGAGCGGCGTCTTCACGTATGAGGCCTTTTTCGACGGGGACTTCCTTTATGAGGCCTCCAGCGACACGGCGTTCGTGCGGACGGGGATCCCCACCATCCTGGTGGCAAAAGACGTCGAGACCTACGTGGATGACCCCTTCTCAGTGAGGGCGGAACTCAAGGACATCTTTGAGAACATCCTGCCCGGCATGGACATCCGGTTCACGTTCCAAGCCGCGGTCAGCACGGGTGTGACCGACGCCTTGGGGGTGGCGACCTCGACCTTCGTCGCGCCCTCCTCCTCAGGCGCTTACACCTACGAAGCCTATTTCGGCGGGCACGACACGTACGCCTTCGACGTGGATGAAGCCTCGGTGACCGTCAAGCGCAAGCCCACCGTCATCGCCATGTCGAACCTGAAGGCCGACTTGGGGCAGGTGTTCGAGGTATCGGCGTCCATGATCGACGTGCACAGCCTGCCCGTCGTCGGGCGGTCGATCCTGTTTTCCTACGACGGAGGGACGGCCCCGGGCGTCACGGACGGAGAGGGGGTCGCGGTGGCCACCTTCACCGCCTCGACCACGACGGGCGCCGCGATCTACGCCGCAGTCTTCGACGGAGACGGCACCTACGACTCCAGCACCGCCACGCGCACCGTCACTGTGGAGAAAGGCGCCACGAACTTGGTCCCTGTCGAAGCGCCGGGCTACGTCAACGCGCGGGTCGAACTGAGCGCGTCGCTCATGTACGCCAAGAACTCGACGGGGATCGGCGGCCGCGCCGTCGTCTTCACCTTTGGAGGGGCCGACCAGTCGGCCACGACGGGCGCGAACGGCGTCGCCAAGGTGTTTTACGACGCGCCGTCCTCGTCGGGCACATACCCCTATTCCGTCCGCTTCGATGAGGACGACATGTACAAATCCAGCACGGGCACGGCCAACGCCCAGGTGACCCCTCGGCCCACCGGCCTGGTTCCCGTCGATACGAAAGCAAAGCCTGAAGCGGTTTTCTTCACCACGGCCACGCTGAAGGACATGGTCAACTCCGCCGTTGTCCCGGGGAAAACCCTGACCTTCATTTTTGAAGGCTCAACGCGGACGCTCGCGTCCGACGCCTTCGGGGTGGCCGTCGCCTCCTTCACGGCCCCCGCCTCGACCGGGACCTACAAATATTCGGTCGCCTTCGCCGGCGATTCGGCCTACGGGGCCAGCCTGGCGACGGGCACGGTCATCGTCACGGGCGAGGACGACGCGAACGACGAGGGAGGAGCGCCCACCCTCCTCATCGTGGAAGACGTGCGGACCACCATCGGCGAGGACTTCACGGCCATGGCCACGATCCTCGACGTCAATCTGAAATCCGGAGTCCCGGACCTCCCCATCGTGTTCGTGTTCCAGGGAAGCTCCCAAACGATCCTGTCCAACGCCGTGGGCATGGCCACGGCGACTTTCAAGGCGCCCCTCACGCCGGGAGAAATCACCCTGGAGGCATTCTTTAAGGGGACCACGGCTTATCAAGCCTCCAGCGACACAGCCAAGGTGCTCGTCGGCGACGGGGTCATCCCGGAGGATCCCGACGTGTCGCAGCTCTTTGGGGAATCCGCCCAGGCCTCGGCCCTGGCGTGGCCGATGTCCGTCAAATCCGAACAGGGTGAGCTCATGACGGAAAAGGTCAAGGCGTTCATCGTCGAAAGAGCAGACAACATGGAGGGGCCCTGGAGCCGGGTGGATTACGTCCCCAGCACGGGCACGCTCCGCTATTCCTTCACGTATGAGAGGCCCTGTTTCTACCGCGTTCGCGCGGAGGCCGTCTACGGATATGAAAGCAAGGGGTTGAAGGTCATCCGTGTGACGTCCGTGCAAGAAGACGCGGGCTTCATCTACTTGAGCGAGGAAAAGACCTTCTGGGTGGAGATCCCCAACCTGATGTTGAAGAAACTCCAACAGGACGATCCGTCCTTCGGCGCGCTCGGAAACGGCGGCCCGGCCCTGCGCGTGAACATGACCAAGGAGACGGTGGACGGATATCCGCTGGCCTATCGCGTGCAACTTTTGAAGGATGGACAGCCCTTGGACGACGGCGCGATGGGGCGCCTGCGGCAGAACCTCAAGGTGGTCTTTTGGTACAAGCAGATGGCTCGGTCCGCCGCTCCGGCCTTGGCGCAAGCCGCCAACAAGCAGTTGGCCGTCTTCATGCACAACGGAGTGGAGTGGGTGAAATTGGGCGGCACAAAAGACGATTTGGAGGGAAGCGTCTCCATTCAGACGCGCCGACTGGGCCTTTTCGCCGTCCGCCCGGCCATGCTTGCGGAGAAGTTCACGCTCACGAAAGTGGAACCGCGTATTTTTTCACCGGAAGAACCCGACCCGATCATCAACAGCGTCCGGTTGTATTATGAGAACCCCGAATCGGAAGAAGTGACCGTGCGGATTTTCGACATCAGAGGGGCCGTCCTGCGGCGCAACCTGCCGCGGGAGGGCGGGAACATCGCCGTTTGGGACGGGCGCGATATGGACGGGGAAATCGTGCCGGCGGGCGTCTACCTTTACCAAATCGAGGTCGGCGGCAAGATTGAGACGGGGACCATGGCGGTGGCCAAATGAAACGCATTCCGGTGTTCATCGGGTTGTGCGCGGCGCTCGCGGCGGGGGGACTCCTCGCCCCGGCCCGGGCCGCCTTCGAGAACATGGATTCGGGCCCGCGCGCCGCGGCCCTGGGCGGGGCCTTCGAGGCCCTGGCCGACGACGCCGTCGGCCTGTTCTACAACCCCGCGAAATTGGCTCGCCTTGCCCGCTACGAGTTTTCCGGAGCCTACGACAAAATGTATCCGGGGCTCACGGACAACAGCTCGCCCTTGCGGCAAATGTTCGCGCTGGGGGCGCCGATGCGGTTGAAGCGCCCGGCCGGGGTCCTGGGGTTCGGCTGGCAGTCCTTCGGCGTGAGCGGGCTTTATGAGGAAAGGGCGATGACGTTCGGGTACGCCTATCCCGTCACGCCGGCTTTCTCGGCGGGGATCAACCTGCGCCGCTTGAGCGTGAGCTACGGCGAATCGCCGTACACTCGGGCCAACCCGGTCTTCAAAAACGGATATGACGCTTCGGCCTACGGCCTGGACGCCGGGGTCCTTTTCGGCAGAGAGAAGAGCCGTTTCGGTTTCTCGGTCCTGAACGCCAACGAACCCGACCTGGGCCTGAAACGCCGCAGCGCCGTCCCCCGCCGGTTCAACGCGGGCGCGGGTTTCCAGGGAGCCGCTCTCAACTGGAGCGCGGGGCTCACGCTTTTCGATCAGAATTACACTTTGAAAACGGGACTCGAACATTGGATGTTCAAGCAACGCGCGGCCGTCCGGGCGGGGCTTAACTTGGGATCGGGAGAGTACCGGAACATGGCCCTGGGGCTCGGCTACAGGGAAGGATGGTATCAGATCGATTATGCCTTCCAATACCCCTTAAGCGGCCTCGTCGAGACCGGCGGTTCCCATCAAATGAGCGTGACCCTCCGCTGGGGCCGCGTGCCTCCCCCATCGCCGGCGTCCACGGCGGGGACCGGACCGACGGACGAGCAAGACGTGCCCGTTTCGACGGGGCCGGCCGTGTCTGAGCAGAAGCGGGTCCTGGCCGTGGAGAACAAGAAAGCCGGGAACGTTGCCCTTCAATCCGGCCGCTACCAGGTCGCCTACCAGAAATTCGACCTCGCGGCGAAATACAATCCGGAGGACGTCCAACTGAAAGATTACCTCCGGAAACTGCAACCCGTGTCCGAAGCCGTGCCGGTCCTGTCCGGGAACGACAAGAAGGCCCTCTTGATGAGGAACGCCATCGACGGCTATTTCCGGGGCGACGACACCACCGCCTGGAACAGCGTGGTCTACGCCTCGCAGCTTTGGCCCGACGACAGGCGCATCGGACAACTGCGCGAGTTGATCGAAAGGGAGTTCGCCGAATCTAAATCGAAACAAAAATTGCTGCCGGGGATCAACCTGGTCCAACAAAAACTGCAGGAGGCCCTGGAACTGATTTATGCGGGCCGATACATCGCCGCCATCAACAACTGCAAAGAGGTGCTGGACCTGGAACCCAACAACGTCACCGCTCTCACGCGGTTGGGGTCGGCCTACTGGGCCATGGGGAACAAGACCGAGGCCCGTAAACATTGGAAACGGGCGTTGTTCTTCGAGCCGAACAACCAGCAACTCCAGCAATTCCTGGAACAGGCCGGATCAGGGGAATAGCCCATGGAGACATCGATGAGATTGGGAAACCGTTTGCGTCGAATCCTCATCACCGGGCTCATCATCGGGCCGGGATGGGCGGGCTCGGCTCGGGCGGGCGAGTTGATCCTGCAATCCACGTCCACCTATAATTCGGGCGGCGCCGACAAGGCTTTGGCGGCGGCCACGAACGACCTGGATGAGCTGTTCGTCGCCGGCTCGGCGGGAGACGATTCCTTCTTGGTCAAATACAACGTGGATTTATTGGCCCTGAGCTCGGCCGTCTACAACGGCGGAGACGTGGACGCCGCGAACGGGGTTGCGGCCGACGATCGAGGCCATGTCTACCTGGCGGGGAACAGCGGCGGGGATTTCCTCACCTTGAGATACGACACGGATCTTCTCCAGCCGCCGAAATCCGCTTCCTACGACGGCGGAAGCGATGACGCGGCGCGCGCCGTCGCGTTCAACCCCAAATCCGGCGAGATCATCGTCACCGGAGAAAGCGCCAACGGAAGCGATTACAACATCCTCACCATCCGTTACGATCACGACCTGAACGTCCTCTCTTCCGCCACGTTCAGCTCGGGCGGAAACGAGGACAAAGCCAACGACGTGGCCGTGGACAGCCAGGGAAACATCTACGTGGCCGGCCAGGCGAACAACACGGGGAACAGCGACTTCTTGCTGTTGAAATACGACCGGAACCTCAACCGGATCGGCATGATCCGTTATGACGGCGGCGGGAACGACATCGCCCAGAGCGTGGCGGTGGACGCCGAGGACAACGTCTTCGTGACCGGCCAGAGCGCCAAGGGCGCCACCATCGATTTCGTCACCCTGAAATACGACAAATCCCTCGCCCTGGCCGCCTCGGCAGCCTATGACGGAGGCGGGGACGACATCGCCCACGCGGTGGCGATCGACAATATGGGCAACGCGATCGTGGCCGGACGGAGATATTCCTCGAACGACTTCGATGTCTTTTCCATCCGATACGACAACGCCTTGGCCGTGGTTTCCTCCGCGGCTTTCAACAGCGCCGGGAAGGACATCGCTTACGGCCTCGCCACGGACAGCCGCGGGAGCATCATCCTTTGCGGGGAAAGCTCCAACGACTGGCTGGTGAGGAAATACCGCGGGACTCCCGTCGTTTACGCCGTCTCCCAAGCGCGCCAGGGAGAGACCTTGGACCTGACCGTGAACGGCGTCAATTTCAGCTCGGGGACCGCCCTCTCTTTCTCGAGCACGACCATCACGGTCCATTCCGTGCGCCTGGTGAATCCGGAGCAGTTCATCGCGAGCGTGACGGTCTCCGGGACGGAGCCCTTGGGGAAAAAGAGCGCCGTCGTCACCAACGCCGACGGGACAAAGTACACCGCGGCCGGAGTGCTGGAGGTTGTTCGAAAAAAAACGCTGGACCCGGCGGCGAACGAGACGATGACCTCGACGAGCGAAATGGGCCTCATCCAAGTGGATGTTCCCGCAGGGACCTTTTCCGCTTCGTTGGAAATGACGCTCACGGTGCCGGAAGGCTCGGCGTTTCCGTCGGTCAACATCCGGCTGTCGCCGGCCCTCACGCCGCAGAAAGACGTGACCCTGACGCTGGGATACCGCGATGGGGACGTCCAGGGGCTGGATGAAACGCTGTTGACGCTGGTGCGCTATGACGAAAGCCGCTCCGAGTGGGTGGTCCTCTCCTCCACCCCTTCCCCCGCCGTCAACCGCGTGTCGGGGACGACCAACCACTTCAGCCTTTTCGCCATCCGGGGACAGGCCCCCGTCCCCGCCGACAACGGGAACAGCGGCGACGCTGAGGTCGAGACCGAAAACGTATTCGTCTATCCGAAAAACGCCGTGTATCCCAACCCCTACAAGCCGGGATCGACGGATTTCGGGGATCCCGCCGAAGGGAAAGGGATTGTTTTTTCACGCCTGCCGGCCCGATTCAAACTGCGCGTCTTCAATACGGTGGGCGAACTCGTCTTTGAGCGTGAGGGAGTGAGCGCGGGGGGGAAATTTTTATGGGACACGCGGGGAAATGAAGGGTCGGAGGTGGCCAGCGGGGTCTACATTTACTGGATCCAGGACCCGGACAGCCCCTCCAGTCCCGTTCAGGGGAAAATTGCCGTCGTCCGGTGATCATTATATGAAACAGGCATTGTCGGTCATCATTTCATTGCTGGTTTTCGCGGGGACCGCGCGGGCGGGCGCCTCCGGGAAGACCGCGGCGCCCTTTCTGAAGGCGGGCTTCGGCGCCCGGCCGGCCGGCATGGGAGATGCCTTCACAGGGCTCGCCGACGACATCAACGCCGTGGCTTGGAACCCCGCGGGGCTCAACAACATTTGGGATTGGGAAGAGCTGTATTCCCGCGCTCAATGGTTCGACGGCCTCACGATGGATTCGGCGGCGTTCGGCCGAAAGATAGGAAGCCGCCGGTCCTTGGGGGCCGCGGCGCTTCGCATGGCGACGGAGTCCATCGATAAAACCGACCGCTACGGAAACGCGCTGGGTTCTTACGACGCCTATGGACTGGTCGGCCTTCTGACGTATGCGGAGAAGATCACGGAGAGGACCTCCACCGGTCTCAACGTGAAATACATCCGGCAGGGGATCGCCGGTGAAACCGCCGAACGTCTTGCCGCCGACGTCGGCGGCATCACCCGTTTCTCAAATCTGCGCGCCGGCGCCGTCGTCCAAAACATCGGAGCGAAAATGAAATTTCGCCGGACGGGCGACCCCCTGCCGCTCACGGTGAGGCTCGGCGCCGCCTATCATTATCACCGATCCCTCGTCTTGACCCTCGACGTCAATAGGCCCTCCGACAACGCGACCAGCGTTCACCTGGGCGGGGAGTATCTCTTCCGATCCATGGCCTTAAGAGCCGGCTACCAAACCAACCGGGCCCGCCCGTTGGATTCCATGGCGGGCTTGACCGCCGGTTTCGGGGTCCATCATCAAAGATGGGGCCTGGATTATGCCTGGCTTCCCTCCGGCCTCCTGGGCGACACCCACCGGGTCAGCCTGACCCGAAAATTCAAAAAACTCGCGCGCTCCCGGTGAAATTGTTCGATCCGCAGTGAATTGCTAATATACAAAGATCATGTCGGATCGTCCCTTAATTATTTTTGACATCGGGAACGTCCTCCTGCGGTTCAGCCTGGAGCGCGCGGCCCGGAATTTCGACCGTGTCGAGGCCGGAGCGGGGGGAAAGATCTGCCGGTATTTGTGGGCCTCTTCCGAGGGGCTGAAGCTTGAGACGGGGCGGACGACCGGATGGAACCTGTTCCGGTCGCTCCGGAGGACGCTGGGGCTCAAAATGTCCTACGCGCAATTCTGCCGCGGGTTCAACGAAATCTTTGATCCCGTTCACGCGAACATGAAACTCCTCCGCATCCTCTCCCGGCGGTATCCCGTGGCGCTCCTCTCGAACACGAACCCGATCCATTGGAAATACATCATGAGCAAATATCCCGCTCTCAGATCGGCCCGCTGGATGTGCAGTTCCCACCTCTTCGGCCGCATGAAACCGGACCCGCGCATCTACAAGTCCCTGGCGAAAAAGACGGGGACACCGCTCAATAAAATGATTTTCATCGACGACCGCGAAGAAAACATCGAAGCCGCCCGAGGCCTGGGGATGAAAACCATTCACTTCACAGGAGACCGCGGCCTGGAAGAGAGCCTCGCTCTCCTCGGCGTCTTTTGTAAAAACGGAAAGACCTGAAATGAGCCTCTACCTGCGCCAAATGGAAATCGGCCCCATGCGGAATTTCGTATACCTCGTGGGCGATGCGGAAAAGAAGCAATGCTGGATCGTGGACCCCGCCTGGGAGATTGAGAAAGCCCTGCAACAGGCCGAACAAGACGGCCTGGACGTGGCCGGTGTCCTCCTCACCCACGCGCACTATGACCACTGCAACGCCTTGGAAACGCTTTTGGGGCAAAAAAACATTCCCGTTTACGTTCACAAGCGGGAAATCGAAACGGCCCAAAGAAAAATGGGGACGGGCCTTTTCGGACACCTTCCAAAAGATCACCTAAAACCTGTGGAATCGGGGGACAAGATCGCCCTGGGCTCGACCGAATTGACGTTCCTGCACACGCCGGGCCACACCCCCGGATCCCAATGCTTCCTCGTGAGCGACCGCTTATTAACAGGAGACACCCTCTTCATCGGCACTTGCGGCCGGTGCGACCTCCCCGGGGGAAGCCCCGCGGACCTGTTTGAGAGCCTCCACGGGAAAATCGCCAAGCTCCCGGGGACCACCTCACTGCTTCCAGGCCACAATTACAGCGACCGGGGCCCCACCCACACGATCGAAGAAGAAATGACGTCAAACAGGTTCCTTCAAGCCAAATCGGTGGACGATTTCCTCCGCCTCGTCGGGTTGTGATGAAGGAAACGATGGTCCTCGATCGAATCGACGAAATCTTGGCCAGCCGCACGTACGACGAGTTCCGGAGAAGGCTGGCCGATTCCGACTGCCCGCGCTGCGCGTTGTGCGAAAGCCGCACCCACATCGTCGTCAGTCGCGGAAATCCGAAAGCGAAAATCATGGTGATCGGCGAAGCGCCGGGGGAAAAAGAAGACCTTCAAGCCAAAGCCTTCGTCGGCCGCGCCGGCCAGGTGTTCGACCAGATCATGGCCTCCATCGGCCTGGACACCAACCGGGACATGTACATCACCAACATCGTCAAATGCCGGCCGCCGGGGAACCGAGCCCCGCAAAAAGCGGAGGCGGAAGCTTGCCGGCCTTTCTTGGAAAAGCAACTCCAAATAATCCGGCCGAAGGTGATCGTCCTTTTGGGGGCCACCGCTCTCCGTTACATCGCGCCGGGCATTAAGAGCTTTTCCATGAAAGAGAAGGCAGGGACGCTGTTTGACATCCCCGCCTTCCCCGGCGCGAAGTTCATGGTGTTCTATCATCCGGCGGCCGTTTTTTATAACTCCACCCTCAGGACCGCGATGTGGGAACACGCCAAAATTTTAAAACAATTTCTGCACGACGTATCTTCCCGATGAGAAGATGGGCGGCCTTATCCGTCTTAACCTTCCTGGCCTTGACGAGCCACGCGGGTCCCGATCCTGTTCCGCTCGAAGACGAGCGTGCCGCGTTCGCGGTCTCCTGGCGCTTCTATGAGTGGCGCATCGAGCAAGGCGATGATCTTCAGGAATTGGAAACCATCCTTCTTCGAATCAAAAAGAAATACGCCTCTCCCGTAAACGATTTGACCCTGGTGGAGCGGGAACTGGCCA
>JACQPF010000184.1 GCA_016207625.1 Elusimicrobiota bacterium
CTCGGGACGTCCTCCATCACCTGGACGTGGAACGCGGTGACGGGCGCGGAAAGTTACCAAGTGTTCAGCGCGGCGGGGGAGGCGGTGTCCCCCGTGCTTCCTTCCACCGCGGTTAGCTTCACGGAGACCGGCCTGGCCGCGGACACTCCCTATGCGCGATACGTCAAAGCCGCGAATCGGGTCAGCGGGGCTTCTTCCGATGGGCTCACGGTGAGGACCGCGGCGGGGAACCTGACGAGAGTTTTCGATGTGGATTCGAACGCCAAGGACTTATCCTTCGTTTTGCCCAACGGGACCCGCGTGTCCTTGGATATTCCCGCGGGCGCGTTCTCCGAGGCGATGGCGGTCACAATGACAAGTGTCCTCGGGGAGACCCTTCCCTGGGGGAACTCCTTGAACCAGCGGTTGAAGGGGACGAACGTGGCGGTGAACATCTCCATCGGTAACTCGGCGCAGCCGGCCAAGGACGTAGAGCTGACCCTGTCGTATTCCGACGCGGACGTGGCCGGCCTGGACGAAACGAAACTGGTGATCGCCCGATATGACCCGGCGAGCGGTCTGTGGATCCCGTTGAGCGGAACCGTGGACCCGGCGAACAACAAGGTGACGGGAAAAACGGGACATTTCTCTCTTTTTCAAGTGATGGAGCGGGCGGCGTCCGCGAGCGTGAGCTCCGCGAAGGCCTACCCCGTGCCGTTCCGGCCGGCGAAGGGGCACACCCATGTCACGTTCTCTCTGCTGCCGGCCAACGCTTCGGTTCGAATTTACACGGAAGACATGTCGGAGGTGCGGGAACTCACGGCCGACGGTTTGGGGTCGGCCGTCTGGGACGGAAAGAACGCCTCCGGAGAAGCCGTGGCCAGCGGTGTTTATGTCTGCCAAATACAGGGCGAAGGCGGAAAGAAAACCCTCCGCGTCGTCGTACAAAGATAACCGCTCTTCCTTAAAGACGTTCGTCACCGCTTTGGTGACGACGGCATACCTGTTGTCGAACGTGCTCGGGGCTTACGCGCGGGAGTTGAGTTCCGAACCCCATATCCTCTCCAACACCATCGCGCGGCAACAGGCTTTTCGCGGCGTTTCTTCCAAGCACGCCGTATCGCTGGACCTCCTTCCGACGGCCCTCGCCGCGCGATTGAAATCCATCCCCGCACAATGGGCGGACATGCGGGACCTCCATGTGCCGAAGGAATGGAGCCCCCGGACCCCCTTCGTTCTCTGCCTTCAGGACGCTCACGCCAATAGCGAAGCGCAAAGAAATATCGCGAAGGTGATCGAACATTCGGCCGCGGACACGATCCTCATCGGTGTCGAGGGAGCCCGCGGCGAATTCAATTTCCACCCCTACCAGTCATTCCCCGACCGGGGAATCAACCGTCGAGTGGCGGACCACCTGCTGAAAATATCGCTCATCACCGGCCCGGAGCACGTGGGCATGACGTCGGACTCAGCCCCGCGGTTCTGGGGTGTGGAGGACGAGGATCTCTACCTGACGAACGTCGCCGCATTTAAAGAAGCTCTTCGGGCGCAGCCTCGGGCCAAGGAGTTGGTTCGGCAAATCCATTTCGCGGTCAGGGAGGCCCAGAAAAAGGTTTTCAGCCCGGCTCTGCGGGCGTTGACCACCCGCATGGACGCCTTTCATGGCGAGGAAGAGGGCTTGTCGGAATATTTGGAGTTTTTGGCGGGGCCGGCGTTTCGGGACGGAGGACGCCGGTATCCCCAGACGGAAATGTTCCAAGAGGCCTTGGCGCTGGAGCGAGGTTTGGATTTCAACCGGGTGAAAACAGAGAGAGAGAAGGCCCGCTTGGCGAGACAAAGCCTCGAATTGGGCCGGTGGCCCGAGTTGAGCCGGTACCTCCGCTACGTTCAATTGGCGGAACGACTGGAGGGGGACGCTCTCTTCGCGGAGATGGAATCCCTGGAGGCCGCCGCCGTGAAACGTCTGGCCGGGACGGACGCAGAAAAGGAGTTGGTGACCATGTCTCGGGATCTGGCCTTGGTGGATCGCCTTTTGGAATTTGGGTTGACGCCACGGGAGCGGGAGGTGTTCCGTGCCCGCCGGGCGGAAATCGACGCCCTTCCTCGGATGATCCACAGCTCTTTCGACGGTTTGTTGGAGCCGTTCGTGCGGTTTGACGACCTGGCCGCCGCCCGGGACAGGGTTTTGGCGGACAACCTGCTGGAGGAGCTGGGCCGGCGGAAGGGCGGGCGGGCTCCCTTGGCGGTCCTCGTGGCCGGTGGTTTTCACGCGGAAGGAATTTCCAAACGGTTGCGGGAGAAAAACGTGGCCTACGCCGTATTCTCTCCCCGGCTGGACGCGGTGGATGGGTCGGGCACTGAATACCTGGAGGCGTTTCACGAAAGAAGAACGCCTCTTGAAGAACTGCTTTTGGGAGAGAAACTGAACCTCAATCCCGAGCTCGGCACGGTGGAACGCCCGATGACGGCCGATGCTCCCTCGCACCAAGTCACACAGAAGACCTGGTCATCCTTCACCCTGGGTTTGTTGGGGGCGGAACACCAGCAGGAATTCGACGAGCTTGTGGGCCGGTGGAAGGACGGATTGGCCGAGAAGGGTTTTTCAGCCGTTCAAAACGTGGACACGCTGGCCCTGGAAGGCGAACGGAGGGAGGGGCGGTATCACGGTGTTCTACGGCTGGTGTTCACCGCCCGAAAGTCCGCCGGGGAAAAAGAGGCCGCGCCTGTTTTCGTAGATGTGGAGATACGAGAGGAGCCGGAAGGGCGGATGAGTTCCGC
>JACQPF010000180.1 GCA_016207625.1 Elusimicrobiota bacterium
GCTCCTCTTCGCCGGCCGGGAGATGAAGTGGAACGACCTCACGGCCCAGGAGAAGGACGACCTTTTGAAAGGCAAGACCGTCAAGAAAGCCACGGCCGACGGGGAAATCAGCCTGTCGTTGGCGCCCGGGCAGTCCACCGTGATTGTGGTGAACATGGACGTGACCACCAAGACCGTGCGAAACAACGCCCAGTTCGACGCCAAGGGCCGGCTCTCTGGTTTCAAGGAGACCGTCACCTCCACGGGGGGAAACCTCAACAAGACCGAAGTGCGTGAGCGGAAGGACATCACTTACAACGCCAAGGGCCAGATCGCTTCCTACACCGACGTCCTGACGTCCACGGACGCGCCGGCTGTCACCACCACGATCGAGCGCAGCGGAATGCTTTACGACCCGCTGGGCCAGTTGACAGGGTATGAGGAAAAGACGATCCAAAGGGAAGCGAACGTCGTTCTCAAATCCCTGGCCATGAAGCGGAGCGGCATCCTCTTTGACGCGATTGGCCGGCTCCTGGGCTATGACGAGGATGTTTCAGGCACGGGCATCGTCGGCACCCGGCGGCTCCAGCGCCGTAAGATGACCTACAGCGGCCTGGGCCAGCTCATCGGCTACCGCGAGAAAACCGTGGACTCCGACGGATACACCGTGGACAACGAGGTGAGCGGCATCGTCTATAACAGCTTGAATCAGGAGACGGGCCGCAAAGAGAAAATCACCACCACGGCCTATGAAGCCAACGGCACGGAGATCTACCGCCTAGCTGTGGAAAAGACCCGCGACCATGTGTCCTACAACGACCTGGGCCAGATGACCTACTACCGAGACACGGAAGTTTCTTCCGACACGCCGGACATCACCAAAAAAACCGTGTGGTCGCGGGGCGAGTACAACCCCCAGGGCCAGTTGAAATCCTACCGAGAGAAAGTCACCACGCGAGGGACCTCGGGCGGTCAATCCATCGATTTGACGGTGACCACGGACCGCACCTCAACCACCTACAACAGCCGGGGCCAGGCTCTTTTCACTGAGGACGTTGTTCGGCGCTCCGATTCACCGGATTTGGTGACCACACAGACCCAGGACGCCATGGCCTACGACGATCAAGGATTTCTCCTCACTTTCATCCAGACTAGTCTGGAGCAGAAAGGGGGGCCTCTTGGGTTGACTGATCTAAAAAAGAAGGTCACCAAGAGGCTCTCCACCATTTATAACGACAGCTCACTGGTGTCCGGCTATAAAGAGGAAATCCAGACGACCGGAACTAACGGGACCCAGGCGCTGGACGTGACCGAAACCGTGGAATCCACGAATCGCCTCTACAGCCGCGCTCGCATCCTGGTGGGTTACACGGACACCCGCACTCCCGCCCACGCCCCGGCGGCGGCCTCCACCACGCAATGGTCCGCTCTCTTGGTGGATGGCGTGGGCCGCGTCAAGAAATTCCAGGAGGTGGAAAAAACCGACGGCAAGACCGTGACCACGGTCAGAGACGCCATCGGGCACGATGCTTTCGGTCGCACGATCTCTTACCAGGAGGCCTCGACGGATTCTTCCCGGCCCGATCTTAAATCGACCACCGCATGGAAGGGAACCTACAACCCCTCCAACCAATTGACCTCTTTTGAGGAAACCCGGCGGGACTTCCACGCCGCGGACTCCACGAAATACGATCTCACCACCACTCGGAAACGGTTCAACATCGAGCACGACGGCTTGAACCAGATGACGGGCTACGACGAGGTCGCCACGGACGGCCTGGGTTCCACGACCACCCAGGACTGGAGCGGGACTTACGACAACCTGGGGCAGATGACCGGCTTCACGGAAAAGTCCACCCAGGAGGCGGATGGATTGGACCTGAAACGGGAGACCGCCCGCACCGCCATGCTCTACGACAACCGGGGCCGCCTACTTTCCTACCAGGAGGACGAAACCTCCTCGGACTCCGAAAACATGTTAAACCGCACCCTCTGGACCGCCAAGGCATTTGACCCCTCGGGTCGCGCCTCGGCTTTCGACCAGGAGGAACGGAAGTTCAAGAAAGGCCTTTTGGGCGATACCCTTTTAGAGACCGTGAAGAAGTCCCGGACCGGAATTTCCTACAACGCCCTGGGCCAGCTCATCGGCTATGCTGAGAACCAAACCGATCATTCCGACACACCGGACTTGCGGATAGAGACGGTGTTTGCGGGCGCGGTCTACAACGGCTTTGGCCTCCTGGCTTCCTCCAAGGAAACGGTCAAGGAGCGCAGCTTCACCGACAACGGCGCCACCCTCGCCAAGGTGGAAGAGAAAACCGAAAGCCGCACCTTTGACAACCGGGGCCGCCTGGCCTCCGGTCAGACCCACCGCGAAACCTATGAGGATAAACCCAATGCCGCCCGGCTCGTGACCGACCGAACCTTGACCGTGACGGATTTTAACGCCTATGGCCGCATCCGGGCCTATAAGGAAAAGGTGGATAAAAAAGGCGCGGTATTGGATCAGACCATCACGACCACGCGAACAGGCATCCTCTACGACACCCGCGGCCGGCAGACCGGCTACACCGACGATATCAACTCTTCCGAATCCCCGGACGTCACCAATCGCGTGGAGAATACTCTCCAATACGATGACAACGGCGAGAAACTCGGCCGCGTGTCCCTCAGCCGGGAGGACAGCCGCCGCACCGCGCAAGCCAACGGCACCCTGATTCTGGATGCCCGCGTCGTCACCACGCGCCAGGGTTTCATCTACAAAGCGGGATCCTTCGGCCAGACCGAGAAATACACGGAGATCGTGGACGACAAGACCCTGGGTTTCGCCACCACCACCGAGCGCACCGCCATCGACTACGACCTTTTGGGTCAGGTCACGGGCTACAGCGAAAAGGCCACCCGCTCCGACAGCGCCAACGCCTTGGATTCCAGCCAAAGCATTCAGCGCCAGGGCCAAAAATACGACCGCCAGGGCCGCCTGATCGAATATGAGCAA
>JACQPF010000191.1 GCA_016207625.1 Elusimicrobiota bacterium
ATCCACTGCCCACGGTCACGATGCGCCATGGCCAGATTATAGATGACGAGCGGATCTTCCGGGCGCATCGCCAAGACGCGGCGGAACTGCTCGATGGCTTTTTCGAGCTCCTCCGTTCGATAGTAGAGGTTCCCCAAACGCAGACGGGCCTCGGCGTCCTCCGGACGATGCCGCAGGAAACGCTCGTATTCCGGGGTCGCGTAGTCGGCCAGGCCCGTGGCCTCATACATCGTGGCGGCGTAATAAAAAAGACGATCGTCAAGCGCCCCGAGGTCCCGGGCGCGCTCCAGAGCTTCCAAAGCGGACAGATAGTGATCCGGACCTTGCTCAAAATGGGCCATGGTCAAATCAATCCACGCGGAGATGTTCTCCGGGCTTTTCTCCAGAACGGCCGTAAGATCTTCCTGTGTTTTCTTAAGCTGATCCTCCGGACGGAATTCCGCCGGCTGGCGAGGGAAGGGAATGACGGGAACGGTGTAAAGGCGTACGGTCCACCAGACGGCGAGGAAGGGGACGACTCCGAAAACGAGCCAATAGAAATCGAACGGCGAATTCAAGCGCTTGACATCGGAAACCAAAACCGGTTCCTCCTTCCGAAATATGGAAACTTCATTGTTTGTAAAACAACGTTTTGGCGGCCGGAAGTTGCGTGAACACGGAGGAAAAATGGGGCTCACCAAAATGAGCCGAAATCAGCGGGATGGATCTACTGCGGCTCTTTGTCCGGATCCGGGCTCTCCCCCCAATCGGTCATTTCGCCCAGGGTCACTCCTTCTTTGCGGCCTTGATACCTTTTCAAGAGGTCGCGTTCTTGTTTGTGCTCATATTTCCGGATGGACAAATCGATGCGTTTGGATTTCCTTTGCAGCTTGGTCACAACCGCCGTCACCGCCTGGCCGATGGCGAGCCCCTCCGAAGGGTGATTCAGCTTCTGTTCCGATGGAATTTCCGAGAGGTGGACGAACCCTTCCACGTCCGGCTCGATTTCCACCACGGCCCCGAAATCGGTGAACCGCGCCACTTTCCCCGACTTGATGTCCCCCGGCTTGAAGCGGACGAAGGGGTCTTCATGGAACTGCTTCAACCCCAGGGAGATCCTTTCGGCGGACGGGCTGACTTCCAGAACGATGACCTCGATCTCCTGGCCCACGGACACCCAATCTTTCGGGTGATGAACGAGCTTCGTCCAAGAGATGTCCTCCGTGCGGAGCAGCCCTTCAATGCCGTTGGGAAGACGGACGAACGCGCCGAAGGAGACCAGATGGGTCACGGTCCCTTTCACGCGCGTCCCCAGCGTGTAGAGCTGGGCCGCCTGCTCCCACGGATTCTCGCCGACGCGTTTCAGGCTGAGGGCGATTTTCTCCTCCGCCCGGCTCACGGAAAGGATCTGGACTTCCACCGTTTGCCCCGCCTGAAGGAAATCCTGAGGCTTGGCCCAGCGCTCTTTCCACGAAAACTCAGATTGGTGGATCAACCCCTCCACCCCCGGCTCCAATTCCACGAACGCGCCGAAATCGGTCAGGCTGGTGACGCGTCCGCTCATGCGGCGCCCCGCCGGGAACCGTTCCTCCACCCCGTCCCAGGGCGGAGGCAGGAGCTGTTTCCGCCCGAGAGCGATTTTACGCGCGGCCGGATCGTATTTCAAAACCTTCACGTCGATGGTTTGCCCGACGGAGAGGACGTCGGAAAGCTTGTCCACGCGCCCCCACGACACGTCCGGAATCCGAAGGAGGCCTTCCACGCCGCCGATGTCGACGAAAGCGCCGAAACTGCTGAGGCTGGTGACGGTGCCGGTGTAGACCTGGCCCGCCTCCAAGGTCTTCAGCGTGTCCTCTTGTTTTTTGGACGCTTCTTTTTCCAAGAACTGCCGTCGGGAGACGACCACGTTGCCCTTCCTCGCGTCCATCTCCAAGACCATCACCTGGACTTTTTGTCCGATATAGGCCTTCGTGTCCTTGACGGGGCGGCGGTCGATCTGCGACGCCGGCAGGAAACCTTCCAGGCCGATGTCCAAGATCAGCCCTCCCTTCACCTGGCGGACTACAGTACCCTCGATGGGCGCCTGGGCTTCTTTGGCCTGCAAAACCCGGTTCCAGTGAACGCGTTCCCGCGCTTCGCGCCAGGACACCAGAGGATGCCCTTCGGGGCCGTCAATTCGCTTGATGAGGACGGGGAACGATTCGCCGCGCTGCGGCGGTTGCAGGAGGGACCGGAACTCCGAGAGAGGAATGAAGCCTTCGACTTTCAACCCCACGTCCACCAACAACCCCTGGGGGATGACATCGACGACATAAGCGGTGACGAGAGCCCCCACTTCGTTCACGGGGGACGCTTCGTTGAGAAGCTGCTCCATGTTCATGTCTTCTTTCACGGGCACTTCGTTCATCGCCATAAACTTCTCCTTTTCAGCCATCCTTGAATCACTATAACACAAATCCGCAAAAACTGTAAAGCAACCCCGACGACGAGGAATCGAGAGACCCGTGGGCTCACGTCGGTCATTCTTGGATCGGCTGCGATTGCGATTCGGTCCGCGGAGGCATGCGATAACAGTCAAACCGTACACCGCCCACAATAAAAAAACTGCACAGGCAAGGATTCGAACCTTGGTAGGGCGTAGCCCGCCAGATTTACAGTCTGGTGCATTTGACCGCTCTGCCACCTGTGCATGAAATTCGGATCGGGTTCCTGCGGCTGACTATCTTTTAGCACATCTGGACGCCTTGGGGAAGCCTCTCGAGGGAAGCGGAAAGGGCGAACGGGACTTTGACTCTCCCGGGGGTTTCTGCTACGATGGGCGCGTGTCGTATCTACGGGAGGTGTGTGCGGATATGAAACGCAATCGTGCCTTGGTTGTTTTGCTGGCGATGTCGTTCATGACGTCCGGACAGGCGATGTTCGCTCTCGATGGGGCGCCTGAGAGCCATGAAGACTGGTCCGAATGGCGGATCGAGGAACTTCTCTTCATGCCGGTGACGGTGGCCTCCACCAAAGCCTTGACGCCGCGCGAATCCCCGGGGATCGTGACCGTCATCACGCGGGAAGAGATTGAAAATTCGGGCGCGCGGGACATGGTGGACGTCCTGACACTCCTCGCTCCCGGCTTTCAATTCGGATTGGACCTGGAACAGCACGTGGGCCTGGGCATCCGCGGCCTGTGGGCCTTCGAAGGCAAAGCCCTCGTGATGGTCGACGGCATCGAGATCAATGAAGGCATGTACGGCACCGCGATCTTCGGCAACCACTATCCCGTGGGGAGCATCGAGAAAGTCGAGATCATCCGGGGCCCCGGGTCGGCGATTTACGGAGGTTACGCCGGCGCGGGCGTGATCAACATCATCACGAAAGGCGCGAGCATGAACCGCGCCTACGCCTACGGGCTCCAATCCCAAATGGAGACGCGCTATTCCCATTCGAACGCGGGCCTGGGCATTGGGAAAGAGAACAAGGACGCCGTGTCCTACAGCCTCACCGCCACGAAAGGGAACGGCTACCGCAGCCAGCGTGAGGTGAACAGATACTCCACCGGCGCCCCCCGTCCCGGCTCGGACCGCTTCGACCTCGACCCCGAGTTCGTCAACGCCAACGTGAAATACAAAGGGCTGGATGTCCGAGTCTTGACGGACCGCTTCAGCCACAGAGAAAACGGCGAGCCCGGGAACACCGCGCGTTCGCGCTTCTACACCTACGCCTATTCGATGAAATACGACATCAAAGCCACCGCGAACCTCACGATCACTCCGAAAGCCGAATACAAAATTCAGTGGCCCTGGCACATCAACCTCTCCGAAAACGGGTACATCAACGACAAAATGGCCGAGAAGCAACTGTACTCCCTGTCCGCGCTGTGGGACGCCACCGCGAGGATCAACATGGTCGCCGGCGTGGATTATTTCCCGACGTCCTTGAAGTTGTCGAAACATCCCGACCCCAGCGAAGTGAACACCGGAGGGACGGGCCACTTCATCAACTCGGGAACGGGCGAGAACCTCGGCCACAAGCTCGATTATGAACAGACGGCCGTGTACGGGCAAGCCATGGTCATCACGAAATGGGCGAACCTCACCGTGGGCGCCCGCCACGACAATTCCACCCAGTTCGGCGATGCGTTCTCCCCCCGCCTCGGGCTCACCAAGGTCTGGAACGATTGGCACATGAAGGTGATGGCGGCGCGCTCCTTCCGATCTCCCGGCGGCATCGTGCCCGCGCTGGAACTCCCCGGGCAAGACATCCGGCCGGAAACCGGCACGTCCTACGAGGCGGAAGTGGGATGGAAGATCTCCGACGTCATGTGGTGGGTCGTGAACGGCTTCGACTCGAAGTTCAAGGACCTCATCGTTTACGGCGTGAACCCGGTGGAGAACTACCAGAACATCGGGAGGTTCGGAACGCGGGGATTCGAGACGGAGTTCCGGTATCTGAGTAAGCCGATCGGCGGCCGCATCAACTATGCCTACCACCGCGCCTACGACAACGAGACGGCCTACTACAGCGTGGGGGGCCACAAGGACTACTTCCTGGGCTTCGCGCCTCACCGCGTCAACGCCCTGGTGGACGTCAAGCTGACGGACACCCTCTCGGTCCACCCCTCGGCCTCCTACATCGGCTCCCGATACGCCCTCACACGAGCCGATCCCTCGACGGGCGGGGACAAGCTGGAGAACT
The DNA here is from genome assembly GCA_016207625.1 of Elusimicrobiota bacterium. Taxonomy (GTDB): domain Bacteria; phylum Elusimicrobiota; class Elusimicrobia; order FEN-1173; family FEN-1173; genus JACQPF01. The sequence continues at coordinate 4,666 of JACQPF010000191.1, forward strand.
TGAGCGGCGTCGTGCTCGCCCACGTTAACATGCGGATCAGGGACCTCTTGACCAAGGGCCTAGAGCTGGATCTCGGCGTGCGGAACATCCTCGACGTGGACTATTCCTTCATCAATCCCTACCCGGGGAACCAAGCCCCGCAGCCCGCCGACAACCGGGCCTACGTGGGCAAGCTCATCTATACCTATAAATTCTGAAAACAGAGACCCGCGGGGGAGCGGCCGGCCGGGTCTTGCAAAATAAAATCTGAAGAAATAAAATTTTTCCCGGGCGTTTTCTCTTCCACAGAGAGAAGGCCCGGGATGCTTTTTTAGGGAGGACGTCATGGCAACCGATGTTCGTCTGATCAATGAAAAAGTCAAGCAGGAAAGCCTTTTCGTCGAAGAGGTCTCCGCCGAAATCGGCAAGGTGATCGTGGGCCAGCGGTACATGCTGGAGCGGATGCTCGTGGGCCTGCTCGGGAACGGCCATCTCCTTTTGGAAGGCGTGCCGGGGTTGGCCAAGACCCTGGCGGTGCGTACTTTGTCCGGCGTGACGGACGCCCATTTCCAGCGCATCCAATTCACGCCCGACCTCCTGCCGGCGGACGTCGTAGGGACCCTGATCTACAGCCCTAAGGACGGCCAGTTCTCGGTGAAAAAAGGCCCCATCTTCACCCACCTCCTCCTGGCGGACGAAATCAACCGCGCTCCGGCCAAAGTGCAGAGC
>JACQPF010000202.1 GCA_016207625.1 Elusimicrobiota bacterium
CGCGGGCGCCGCCCTCGATGGCCATGTTGCAGAGCGTCATGCGCTCCTCCATAGACATCGCCTCCACCGCTTCACCGGCGAACTCGTAAGCGAAACCGATGCCGCCGTTCACCCCGAGCTTCCGGATGATGTAGAGGATCACGTCTTTGGCGTAGACGCCTTTCTGCAGGCGGCCGGAAACCCGAATGCGGCGCACTTTCAATCGCGAAAGAGCAAGGGTCTGCGTGGCGAGGATGTCGCGGATCTGCGTCGTCCCCACGCCGAAGGCGATGGCCCCGAAGGCGCCGTGGGTGGCGGTGTGGGAGTCGCCGCAGGCGACGGTCATCCCGGGCTGGGTGAGGCCCAGTTCCGGCCCGATCACGTGCACGACGCCCTGCCGTCCGCTTGAGAAATCGAAGAGCCGGACGCCGGATTCCCGGGTGTTCTTTTCAATCGCTTGCATCATCTCCTCGGCCAGGGGGTCGGCGAAGGGCCTGGCTTGCGAATCCGTCGGGACGATATGGTCCGCCGTCGCGAAGGTGAGCTCCGGGTGGGCGACTTTCAGCCCCTTTTCCCTCAGCATTTGGAACGCCTGGGGGCTCGTGACCTCGTGGAGCAGCTGGAGGCCGATGAAAAGCTGCGTCTGCCCGTTGGGGAGAACCCGAACGGTGTGCAGGTCCCAGACTTTGTCGAACAACGTTTTCCCCACTAGATCCTCTCCTTGACCGTGCCGGCTTTCGATGGCCGGGACGATGATGCCGCAATTTTGTTTAGGGCGTTCAAATAGGCTTTGGCGCTCGCCTCGATGATATCGGTGGACGTCCCCTTGCCGGAGACGATCATGCCCCCATGCTCCACTTTCACGAGGACCTCTCCCTGGGCGTCTTTGCCGGAAGACACCGAGCGCAGGGTGTAATCCAACAGCTTGGGTTTGACGCCGGTGATCTTGTCGATGGCGCGATAGGCCGCGTCCACCGGGCCGTCCCCGCAGGCGGCCTCTTGGAGGACCTCGTCCTTTTTCTGCACGCGGATCGTCGCCGTGGGCACGACCCCGGTTCCGGAAGAGGTGTTGAGGTACACCAGGGAATACGTCTCCGTCTGGGAACGGCCTTCCTCCTCCACCAGGGCGATGAGGTCGTCATCGAACACGTACTTCTTCTTGTCCGCCAGGGCCTTGAACTCTTCAAACAGCTTTTCCAGCGCCTTCGCGGAAATATGGTACCCCAAATGCTTCAGGCGGTTGTTCACGCCGTTCCGGCCGGAGCGCGCGGTGAGGAGGAGCGTGCTTTCCTCGATCCCCACGTCCTCCGGGTTCATGATCTCATAGGTGGTGCGGTATTTGATCACGCCGTCCTGGTGGATGCCCGAGGAATGGGCGAACGCGTTGGTCCCGACGATGGCTTTGTTCGGCTGGACCACCATGCCCGTCAGCTTGGAGACCAGGCGGCTGGCCTTGGCGATCTCTTGGGTCCGTATGCCCGTGCCGATGCCGAAGAGGTCCCGGCGGGTCTTGAGCGCCATGACGAGCTCTTCCAGGGAGGCGTTCCCCGCCCGCTCGCCGATGCCGTTGACGGTGCACTCCACCTGACGCGCCCCGGCGGCCACGGCGGCCAGGGAATTGGCCACCGCCAGGCCGAGGTCGTTGTGGCAATGGACCGAAATGACCGCTTTATGGACGTTGGGGACCCGCTGGATGAGCCTGCGGATCATGTCCCCGTATTCCAAGGGGATGGCGTACCCCACGGTGTCCGGGATGTTCACGGTGGTGGCGCCGGCGTCGATCACGGCCTCGACCACTTGGCATAGGTAACCAAAGTCGGACCGCACGGCGTCTTCGGCGGAGAACTCGACGTTGTTGGTGAATTTTTTGGCGTACCGCACGGCCTCCACGGCCCGTTCCAAGACCTGAGACCGGGTCATTTTGAGCTTGCGCTCGATGTGGAGGTCCGACGTGGCGATGAACGTGTGGATCCGCGGCTTTTTCGCGGGCTTCACGGCGTTCCAGCAGGCGTCGATGTCGCCTTTCACCGCGCGGGAGAGCCCGCAGATCTCGGGGCCCTTCACCTCTTTGGCGATCCGCCTGACGGCTTCGAAATCCCCGGGGCTGGACACCGGGAAACCCGCCTCGATCACGTCCACGCCCAGCTCGGCCAATTGCCGGGCCGCCTGCAGTTTTTCCTGCATGTTGAGGCTGGCGCCGGGCGATTGCTCGCCGTCGCGCAGGGTGGTGTCGAAAATGAGGACTTTATCGGATTTCGTCATGAACCATTACTTCCCGTAATTGTCTTGGTAACGCTCCGTTTCCGGCTTCGGCTCCTGATGCTTCGAGGGATGGATGAAATAATCCACCAGCCCCCAGCTGATGTAGGACAGGTAAAAGATGAAAAGCGCGTTCTGCGGATACACGTATACCATCGTCAAGACGAGGACCGTCACGACCAGCGCCCGCATGGTGCGGGGACGCAGCAGGTTGATCTGCTTGAGAGTCGAGTAGCGCACCTCGGACACCATCAGCAAAGAGAGGAGGAACATCACCGCCGGGATCAGGTCGTACATCGCCGGAAGCTGGTTCATGATGACCTTGAGAGTGCGGACGGGACGCCCCGCCTCCAGGATCGAATACAGCAGGGCGAAGATCGCCAGCATCCCTCCCGCGGCCGGCGTCGGCAGGCCGATGAAGAAAGCGGATTTCCCCTCCCCCATCTGGGCTTTCAAGTTGAATCGGGCCAGCCGCAAGGCCCCGCAGATGACGAAGAGAAGGGCGACGGGAAACCCCCACAACGGGTTGTGTTTCATGACCATCTCGTACATCATGAACGCCGGCGCGATGACGAAGGAAATCCAGTCCGCCAGGGAGTCCAGCTCCACACCGAACCGGCTGGACGTTTTCGTCAGCCGGGCGATGCGCCCGTCCAAAATGTCCAAGACGTGGGCGACGATGATCGCCGTGGCCGCCACCCCGAACTCGTGGGTCATCGTCTTCACGAGGGCGAAGAAACCCAGGGCCATGTTGCCCAGCGTGAACAACGACGGGAGTAAATAGATGCCCTGCCGCAGCCGCGGCTTCGGAGCCGTGGAGGCCGGGGGTATTTCAGGCATGGCTTCCCGGCCCGGATCAAAAAGCTTGGGTATAATTCGACGCGGCGTTCTCATTCGTTTCCTCCCGATCGGGTTTTTTCCATCTCCGTCTCAACAGGCTCGGGCGCGGCGATGGCTTCCAAAGCCGGGCGGACGGCCTCCGCCCGTTTCCGGGCCGGCCAGCGGCCGACGACGGTTTCTCCCCCGACGACCTTATCTCCTTCTTTTATAACAATTTCCACATCCGACGGCACGTATAAATCCACCTGCGATCCGAAACGGATCAACCCGACCCGCTCGCCCGCGGCCACGCCGTCTTCCGGGCGCACCCAGCACACGATGCGCCGGGCCACCAGTCCCGCGATTTGTTTCACCAGGATCCGGCCGTTTTCCGATTCGATCTCGATGGCGTTGCTCTCATTGGCGAACGCGGCCCGGGGATCCCGCGCATCGAGGAATATCCCGGGTTGATACCGGATCGACTTCACCTGTCCCGCCACGGGCGATCTCTGGATATGAACATCGAAGACGGACAGGAAAATCCGCACCACCCGGCCGGGACCGTAGCCTTCCCCGTCCGTGGTGAGCACCTCCAAGACCGTACCGTCGGCCGGCGAAAGGACATCGCCGGTGGCGGGGACGGCCCGTTCCGGGTCCCGGAAAAAGCTGACGCTGAAAACGGCCAGGAGCACGCACAGAACCCCCACGAGCTTTGCGAACCAGAGCCCGAAAAAGAGGAAAAGGAACCCGATGAAAG
>JACQPF010000185.1 GCA_016207625.1 Elusimicrobiota bacterium
GCCACATGGTGTCCGCCCTGCCGGGAATCGATTCCCGTCCTACAGGAGCTGTATCGGGATTACGCCAAGAAGGGCTTCACTGTGGTGGGCGTCAGCTTGGACCAAGACCCTTCCGCCGTGGCGCCGTTTGCAAGGGAAAAGAACCTGACGTACCCCATCCTCCTCGCCGGGGAAAGCAATGTGTCTGAGCTGTACGGTGTGCGCGGCATCCCCACCATCTATCTGCTGAACAAAGAAGGACAAATCGTTGACCGGTGGATCGGCTACGATTCCAGTTATCGGGACGAATGGCGCGGGTCCATCGATAAACTTCTTTTGAACTCATAAAGGGCCTGCGCCGGCCTGCTGGACTTTCTCTCATGCCACAAGATCCGAAATCCCTCTATTTAATCGATGGCCATGCCTACATTCACCGGGCGTATCATGCCCTTCCACCTTTGGCGAATTCCCGTGGGGAGCCCGTGCAGGCGATCTACGGGTTCGTCCGGGCGCTCCTCAAAATCCTCCGTGAGAACAAGCCCGATTTCATCGCCGTGTGTTTCGATTCCTCCGCTCCCACGTTCCGCCACAAAGCCTTCATCGATTACAAAGCCCACAGGAAACCCGCCGACGAAGACTTGAAATTCCAACTCCCCTTGGCCAAGGATCTGGTGGAGGCCTGGGGCCTCCCATCGCTCGTCATGCCCGGGTTCGAGGCGGACGATCTCATCGCGACCCTGGTCCGCAAGGGTGAGGAAAAAGGCCTGAGGGTCGTGATCGTGACGGGCGACAAAGACGCCCTGCAATTGGTCGCGAACAACGTGACGGTCCTCAACGAACACAAAGGCATCGTTTTCACGGAGGAAGAGGTCGTCAAGAAATACGGCCTTCGGCCGGACCAACTGGTGGACTATTTCGCCTTGACGGGAGATGCTTCCGACAACGTCCCCGGGGTCCCTGGGGTGGGGGAAAAGACAGCGGTTCAGATCCTCGGGAAATACGGGTCGCTGGATAAGGCCCTCGCCGAGGCGAAGGACATCAACGGCGTGCTCGGCGAAAAACTGCGCAAGCACCGCGACTTGGCCATCATGAGCCGGGAGCTCGTCACTCTGGACCGCCACGTTCCCGTGGTCTTGGAGCCTGAAGATTGCGTGCCGAAAACCGCCGACCGGACGCGGCTTTTGGAAATGCTCAAGCGCTTCGAGTTCAGCTCCCTGGTGCCGGAGATCGTCCCTGCGGAGCCCCTTCAAAGGAAGACAGGGTCGGTCCGGATCGTCTTGACGGAAGGAGACCTCGCGGAGCTCCGCCAAGAGTTGGAGGGCGCGAAGGAACTGGCGGTGGACGTGGAAACGACAGGCCTCCAGCCTTTGAGGTGCGATCTCGTCGGGATCTCCATCGCCTCGCGGCCCGGCGCCGCGTGGTACATCCCCGTGGGTCATTCCTATTTGGGCTGCCCCGAGCAGTTGCCCGTGGGGAAGGTGCGGGACGTTTTGTCTCGTTTCCTGGGGGATGAGAAGCTCTCCAAGGTGGGGCAGAACTTGAAATACGATTCTCAAGTGCTCCATCGCTACGGGATGCCCATGAAAGGCATACGCTTCGACACACTCATCGCCTCGTATTGCTTAAACCCGTCGCGGCTGACCCACAACCTCAAGGACCTCGCCCGCGACCTGCTGGGCGAGTCCATGACCTTCATTGAGGAATTGATCGGCAAGAAAGGGCCCAAACAGGCCACGATGGACAAAATCGATGTGGCCGCCGTGGCGCCCTACGCGGGCGCCGACGCCGAGGTGACGCTGCGTTTGAAGGAGGTGATGGGCCCGCAACTGAGAGACAAAGACATGGAACAACTCTTTCACGACGTGGAGATGCCTCTCGTGCCGATCCTGGCGGAGATGGAGGAGGCCGGCATCCGAGTCCATATGGATTACCTGCGGGAACTCAGCCGCCGGTTTGAAGAAGACATCTCTTCCATTGAAAAAGGCATTCATCAAATGGCGGGCCGTCCCTTGAACCTGAACTCGCCGAAGCAGTTGTCGGCGCTCCTTTTTGACGACTTGAAATTGCCCGTGATCCGCCGCACGAAGACGGGCCTCTCCACGGACGAGGAGGTGCTGCAGAAGCTGTCGGCCCTGCATCCGCTTCCGGCCAAGATCGTGGAATACCGGGAGCTGACGAAACTGAAATCGACCTATATAGACGCGCTCATCAACCAGATCCATCCCAAGACGGGGAGGGTCCACACCAGCTTCAATCAAGCAGTGACGTCCACGGGCCGCTTGTCCTCCAGCGAGCCGAACCTTCAAAACATCCCGATCCGGTCGGAGGCGGGCCGGCTCATCCGCAAGGCCTTCGTGCCGGAGGAAGGCCACGTGCTTTTGTCGGCCGATTATTCGCAAATCGACCTCCGCGTGCTGGCGCATATGTCGGATGACCCCGCGTTGTGCGAGGCCTTCCGCCAGGGAGGAGACATCCACGCCGCGACCGCGCGCGAGATTTTCGGATTGAAGAAAGAAGAGCCCGTCAC
>JACQPF010000189.1 GCA_016207625.1 Elusimicrobiota bacterium
GGGCGGACAACAGCCCGGCCACGGGCGACGCCTATCAGGGCGTGTATTCCGCCATTAACTGGACCGGCGTACCGCTCACAGCGAAGTTCTTCTTTCAATTGGTGTTCGCGGGAACCGCCGCGACGATCGTCTCCGGCTGCGTGGCGGAACGCATCAAATACATTAGCTTCATTGCGTTCTCGTTCCTCCTGGTGGCGTTCATCTATCCCATCACCGGCCACTGGATCTGGGGCGGCGGATGGCTGGCGAAACTGGGGTTCTTTGACTTCGCGGGTTCCACAGCCGTTCACACCGTGGGCGGAGTGGCGGGTTTGGCGGGCATATTGCTCCTAGGTCCCCGGCTCGGCAAGTATCGCAGAGATGGGTCTGTGAACGCCATCCCCGGCCACAACATGACCTCCGCGACATTGGGAACGCTCATCCTCTGGCTGGGCTGGTTCGGGTTCAACCCCGGCTCCACCATGGCCGCGGATCCCGGCGCCATCTCGCACATCGCCAACACCACGAACCTCGCGGGCGCGGCGGGTCTTTTGACCGCCACGGCCACGGCGTGGCTCTTGATGGGCAAACCGGACCTCGGAATGACCATCAACGGATGCCTGGCGGGTTTCGTGGCCATCACGGCCGGTTGCGCGTTCGTCAGCCTGCCGGCTTCCTTAATCATAGGGGCCATCTCAGGAGTCCTGGTGGTTTATGCCGTGATGTTCTTCGACAAACTGAAGATCGATGACCCGGTGGGCGCCCTGGCCGTGCATTTCTGCAACGGCGTCTTCGGCACCCTCGCGGTGGGGCTCTTCGCGGTGGACAAAATCACGGGGACAGCCACGGGCAACGGCCTCTTCTACGGCGGAGGGTTCAAACTCCTGGGCGCCCAGGCCCTGGGTTCGGCGAGCGTGATCGCGTTCACCTTCGTCGCCGCCCTCATCTTTTGGGCCATCGTGAAAGCCGTCCTCGGCCTGCGGGTGACCCGCGACGAGGAAATCCGCGGCCTCGACATCGACGAGCATGGCATGGAGGCCTACGCCGGCTTCCAGACCTGGCTGACGGACTTCGGCACCGTCAACCCCGTGGGAGCGGACGCTTCCACCAACGGCAAAGCCGAGCACCCCACGCCAGTCATCGCGGGAAGGAGATAAACCATGAAACTCGTCGTCGCCATGATTCAGCCTCACAAACTCCCCGACGTGAAGAAAGCGTTGGATGACGCGGAAGTCCACAAGATGACCGTGTTCAACGTCCTCGGGGCGGGCCAGCAGAGGGGCTACGCCGCCTCCTACCGCGGCGTCAAGCAGGAGACCAACCTGCTGAAGAAAATCCGGCTGGAGATCGCCGTGAACGACAAGTTCGTCGAACCCACGGTGAACGCCATCAGCAAAGGCGCGCGCACAGGCCAGATCGGAGATGGGAAAATCTTCGTCCTAGACCTCCCCGAGTGCATCCGCATCCGCACCGGAGAAACGGGGGGCCCCGCCATCGGCTAACAAAAATCCATCCCATATCCCACACCCCGTCCTACAAGCCGGGGCCATGCCTCGCGGCATGGAACGCGCAGGAGACTCCCCTCTCCTGCGCGTTTAATTTTTAAAGACTTCGTGATGTTCGATGATGCCGAATCCGCCTTGGCGAAGGGCGGCCTCGAACCTGTCGATTTCCGCCTGAGGCCATCGGCCGTCCGTCTTGCCGAATGTGACCATCAAGTCGCGGCCTCCAAGGGCGCCGGTCAAATAGAATTCGTCTTTTATTTCAAGGGTGAGATGATCCAAGGCGCTCGCCACCATTTTTGAGAACTCCAAAACGGTGGCTTTGGCGTCCGGGAGAAGAGAAAGGAATTCTCGGGTGAGCGGCTGAGGAAGCCGATAGAGGATCCGTACTTTCCAGAAACAATCGTAAGTTTGATAGGCCTGGATCGTCACACCTTGCGAACGCGGAAAGAAGTCACTTCATCCCCCATGGCCCGGGAACTGAGGGACTGCGCGACATAGGATTGGGATTGCCTGAAAAGCTTGTCATAGAAGTCCTGGGTCAGGCGGGGTTTGGAGGCGATGTCCCCGGCGTACACGAGGTCCATGATCCCCACCACGCCTCCCTGAAACAGATAGGAGATGGGATGGTCGCTCTTCCCATACATGGCGAGATAGCCGACGCTCTCGTAGTCGTCATGGGCGACGAACTCCGCCATCGTCTCGGACACCTTGGTCACCTGCCAGCGGCCCCAGCCGAGGGTGTTGACGACGGCGATGATGCCGTGCACCCAATCTTCCTTTGTTTTCAGGCTGGGGCGGATCAAAGCGTCCCATTCTGTGGAAACCATGATGCCCCCGAGAGTGTTGAAAGCGCAAACGTGTCCCGCCTCGGTGAGGAGCGGCGCGGCCACCTCCACACCTTGCTTGCCGAATTTCTTCTCCAAAGCTCTCTCGAACTCGAACGAGATGCGGTTGTAGTAATTCGCGTAATGCCTCGTCAGGTAAACCCCGAAAGCGTAAATGTAGCCGTCATCGTTTCCGACCAGCGGCATGCCGCTGACGGCCTTGAAAATGCCGTCATAATCCACGTTGTTGGTCGGGATGGGCCGGACGTTGTGCGCCGTGAGCGGCCCCATACCGGCCCCGGGATAGATCGAGTAGTTGGGAGCGCCCTCCTTCAATTCGAAAATGCATTCGGGGTTCCCCATGGCAATGCACTTCGTATGCTGAACGGAGTAGGCGCCGGTGGGCTTGTCGTAAATGGCCGCCAGGGCCCCGGCCAGCCAACCGGAGGAGAAGAAGCAGACGGGCTCCTTTGATTTCCAGGACTTCACGCTATAGGCCACGGAGTAATGGGAGTTGGGCGTCTTGACGGCGCCTCCCTTTTCCGTCAGCGACGAAAAATTGAGCGTGCCGAAACCGGCCCAGCGATATAGCTCCTGGGCGAAAGATTTTCGTGCGTCGACTTCGCGGAGGCCCTGCTCCTTGAATATCTTCACCAACTGAGAGTGCGCCGCCTCGCACCCCGCGCCGGTTAAAATTGAAATCGTATCAATGTAGTCCGCGTCCCGTATCGTCCTTTGGAGGAATGCGTTGTAATGATGGCAATGGAAAATCATGGGCTCTCCACCGCACAAGCACCGGCGATGTTCCGCATCCGACACAACAGGGATTTCGATAGACATTCAATTCCTCCTGAAATGGTTATGGAAAAGCATCATTCGTTTTATAGGGGGCAATTCTTTCCGACGACTTCGCCGACGGCCTTTCGGACCTCCTGCAAGTATTCGTCCGAGCAATTCGTGTTCGGCCCCACATCGTCGATGAATATCTTTTCCTTCACGGAATGGATCAACAGTTTCAAGCGGATGCGCGACAGACACTCCACCTCGCCGTTCTCTTTCGCCCAATTTAATATCTGATAAAGGCTTCCAGGCATGTCATCCTCTCCTGAACATTTTTTTACCCGCCCACCCTTTCCCTCTCCCCTGCCGGGAGAGGGAAAAGGA
>JACQPF010000201.1 GCA_016207625.1 Elusimicrobiota bacterium
GCGCCGTCCTTTCCGCACAAATAACAGAGCAATCCCCGCCTCACCCGGCCGCCGACTCTGTCCCACTCTGCAAAATCTTCAGATATGGTTCGTAGGAAAATATGCGGTCCCGACGCTTTCCTGTGATTTCTTTGACGAAGCCGAGCTTCTCCAAATTCAACAAAGCCTTGTTCGCTGTGGGGAATGTGAATTTCAATTCCTTTTGAACCACGGGCAAGGAGACAAGACAGCGTTTTTTCATTAGTTCAAAAAGAGCCAAAGCCGATTCCGCGGCCCGGCCGATCTCGTTGATCTTGGCGCGATGCTGTTCGAACATATGGGTCAACTTCTCCACCGTATCGCATGCCTGGTTAGAGACTTTCTCAACCCCTTCCAAATAAAAATCCAACCATTCCTCCCAACCGCCGTTGGTCCGAACTCCCTGAAGGGTTTCGTAATAATATTGTCGGTTCTCCTTGAAATGAAGGCTCAGGTAGAGGAACGGATGGGTTAAAGCGCCTTCCGCATAGAGGATGAACGGGATGAGGAGGCGCCCCAGGCGGCCATTGCCATCCAGGAACGGATGGATGCTTTCAAATTGCGCATGTACAAGGCCTGCTTTGATGAGCGTGGGCGTCTGTACCGGCTCACCATGAATAAATTTCTCCAATGCTCCTATGGCCGGCATGACCTCATGGGCCGGCGGTGGGACATAAAGGGCATTACCCGGACGGCTGCCACCGATCCAATTCTGTGAGCGTCGGAACTCTCCTGGCAATTTGTCGCTCCCCCTTGATCCCTTTAGAAGGACGGTGTGGATCTCCCTCATGAGCCGCAAGCTCAGGGGAAACCCGCCCTTTAAGCGCTTCATTCCATATTCCAAAGCCGCCACGTAGTTGGAAACTTCTTTCACATCGTTTACGAGGACTCCCGGAGCCTGCTTGTTTTCAAAAAGCAGAAGATCTGAGAGCGAGGATTGGGTTCCTTCAATCTGGGAAGAAAGCACCGCCTCTTTACGGACGTAGGTATAAAGCAGAAGCGCCGGGTTCGGCAATTGGGTAACGACCCCGTCCAACCGGCCGAGGGCATGGCTGGCCCTCTCTCCCAGTCCTTGAAGCGTAGGGCTGAATTCAACGGGCGGGTTGGGCGGGAGGGGAGCCGGGATAAAGCAATAATAGGGCTCTGGCCCGGATTGTTTTTCCCAGCAGCCAGCGCGCGGGTTATTCTGAGGGATTTTGTTGCTCATATAGATATTAAATTATAATGCATTATAGTTTAATAGTCAATGGCCTTATTAAATGAAGGACTTAATAAAACATATGCCACTTCAATTTAATAGCTTGCCGCGCTATAAAGGGTAGTACAAGCTCGTTATTTGAATCAGCGGTTTTTGTCGGGGGGTGAGAGGAACTCCGATAAGTGCAGGGCCCGCATGGCGGAGCCCAGGCGGCGGAGGCCGAATTGGAGTTGGAGCAGGCAGGAGACGCTGGAGGTGAGCACGCCGTCGGTTTTCGTTGAAATCACGTTCCCGGCCTTTCGGTCGAGGACGGCGCGGGAGATCTCCGGCTGGGCGAAGCAATACGTTCCTCCCGCGCCGCAGCACTGCTCAGCCTCCGGGAGCTCTCGAAAGGAGACGGCGGGGAGGGAAGAAAGAAGCGCGCGGGGCGGGTGGACAATTTTTTGGGCGTATCGGGCTTTGCAGGGATCGTGATACGTGACGCTGGTCGTTTCGGTGAGGTGAGGGAATTGAATTCCCTTCTCCACCAGCCATTCACTGAGGTCCCGCGTCCGCCGGGAGACGGCCTCGGCCCGTCTCCGCCAATCGTCTCCGGAAGGCAGCTCCTGATCCCGGAAAAGAGCGGGGTAGTCCTTGACCGAGGCCGCGCAGGACGAGTCGTCCAGCAAGATGACGGCATTGGGATGATCTTCGAGGAGCTCAATGTTTTTTTGGGCCAGAGCGCGGGCCGCCGGCAAATCTCCATACGTCGTCCCAGGCAACCCGCAACAAACGTTTTTCACGTACCCGAACCGGACCCCAGCCCGCTTTAGGATGCGCGCCGTGGCTTCTCCCACCTCCGGCTTCAGATAATTCGGCCCGCAGGCCAGAAAGTGGATCACGTCCGCATCCCTCGCCGCCGGCGGATACGGCCGCACCCGGTCGCGAAGGAACCGGACCGGAACGCTGTCCACCATTTCGTCGGCGGCCGACAATTGGGAGCTGATCAAGCGAAGGAATCCGATCCTGTTTAAGACACCGCTGAGGCCGATCCTTTTTCCAATAAAAAGGATTTTCAGCATGGGCTCCAAAAGACCTGGGCGCGGAAGAAAAAACCGCAAGGAGATCTTCAAGAACCACGGCTCGCCTTGTTTCCCCATCACCGTCCCCCGTGCGGCCGACATCAATTCGGCGGTGGGCACCTCGGAAAAGCAGACGGACGTGCATATCCCGCACATCAGGCACGTGGAAAAGAAGCGTTCGGCCTCCGCGGGATCTTTCAGACGTCCCTCCAGGACGGCCCGGAAGGCCTGGTTCCGGCCGCGCGGGGACAGGCCCTCGTCTCCCGTGGCGATGTACGTGGGGCAGGACGATGTGCAGAATCCGCATCGGTTGCAATGCAGAGTGTCCTCATAATGCGCCTTGTCGATGGACTTGGTTAGGACGGCGGGATGGGTTTGGATATCCGGGAACCGGATCGGTTCAACGGGCAACGGTCGGCTCCTCCCATTTTATGGTCGGGTTCATGATCCCCGCGGGATCGAAAATGTTTTTGATCTTTTGATATATGGCCCGGCGAGGATCTTCCCCTCGCGAGGTTTCTGGCCGCGGGTTTTTGACGAAGGGCTCTTCAGGAGGAAAAGGGAAGAGGCGCAAAGTCACTTCCGTAATGACGCCCAAGCTGCCCCAGGCCCCGAGGAAGAGCTTGGCCGCGTCGTAACCGGCCACGTTTTTCATCACCTTGGCTCCGAATTCGACGAGCTGTCCATCGGACAATACGCATTTCATTCCGATGACTTGATCCCGGAGCCTTGGCTTGAGTGAAGCGCGGGCGGATAAGATTCCCCCCAGCGTCCCCCCTCCGTCGATATGAAGGAATTGGCTGTGGGGGCCGATCAGGGCGCCGAGCTCCGGAAGGGTCCAACCGCATTGCACGGACAACGTGAAATTCTCTTTGTCATAATCCACCACACTCTTCAAGCCGTCCAACGCCAGGATCAATGCGCCGGAGGGGATGGGAAACCCCTTCGTCCCCAAACCTTTCAGAAAAACGGCCCTCCCAGCGGCCCGTGCACCGCGCAGCACCCGCTGAAGATGTTCCACGTTTTGTATGGGCAGGACCCCAGAATCCGGGAGCTCGTTACGCGCCTCCGGCGCTTCCAATGTCCCTGAGCTCTGCGAAGGGGCGCCTCGCGCCTCTGGCGCTTCAAGCGTCCCTGAGCTCTGCGAAGGGGCTGCAACCGGGACGGCCAAGGACCCATGGTCCAATCCCCGTCCCGGTTGCTCTGCAACCGGGATCAACTTATCCGGGTTGCAGAGGTTGTCCGGATCAAACGCGGTCTTGATCTTCCGGAAAACGGTCAGAGTCTGCGGCGTGAACAGCCAGCGCATGGCCTCCCGCTTGTCGATCCCGATTCCGTGCTCCCCCGAAATCGACCCGCCGAGCTCCACGCAGACTTTCATCATTTCATAACCGGCGGCCCGCACGAGGCGGGTTTCCTCCGGGTTGCGCTCGTCGAAAATCATGTTGGGATGGAGGTTCCCGTCGCCGGCGTGGGCGATGAGGCCCATGCGGATGCCCTCACGCGCGGCGATGGCGCGGATGCGCTTCACCGCCTCGGGCAGCCTTGTGCGCGGCACCACGCCGTCCTCCACCAATACGTTCGGGGCCAAGCGCGCCATGGCCGGATAAGAGCCCCGGCGGCCCTCCCACAGTTTCTCCCGTTCCCTCTCGTTTTGAGCCTCGCGAATGTCCCCCCCGCCGTTTTTTTGGCACAACTCTCGGAGCTTCTCCGATTCCCGACGGATCCTCTCCTTCGGCCCGTCCACTTCAATCAAAAGAACGGCCTCCACGCCGCGTGGGTACCCGGCATGAACAAACTCCTCCACCGCTTCCACGGTCACCCGATCCATCAACTCCAAGGCCGTGGGAACGATACCGGAGGAAATGATGTCTGTGACGGACTGCACGGCGGCCTCAATGGAAGGATAACTCACGAGGAAGGTGCGGACGTCTTCCGGAAGAGGCAAGAGACCCACTTCGATTTGAGTGATAATGCCGAGCGTCCCTTCGGCCCCCACGAAAAGGCCCGTCAGGTCGTATCCCGGATCGTCGATGGACGTTCGAAGGAAGGTTCCGTCCGGCAAGACCACTTCACATCCGGTAACGTGATGGGTGGTGATGCCGTGTTTCAGGCAATGGGGCCCTCCCGCGTTGGTCCCGGCGTTGCCGCCCAGCGTGCAGGCTTTCTGGCTGGCGGGGTCGGGGGCGTAGGTAAGCCCATAGGGAACCAGCACCTTTTGCAAGCGCAGGTTCACGACGCCGGGCTCCACCACCGCTCTCCGACGGTGAGCATCCACTTTCAAAACCCGATCCATCCGGGAGAGATGGATCACCAGCCCTCCCGGGACGGGGATCGTGCAGCCGCATAAGTTGGTCCCGGCTCCCCGCGCCACGAATGGAATCCCTTCACGCCGGGCCAGACCGACCACGGCCGCCACCTGCGAAGCGGTCTGAGGCAAGACCACCGCGCCCGGGAGGGCTTTATCGACGCCGGAATCGTAGGAATAGATTAAGAGAGAGGCGGGCGAATCCAGCACGTTCCCTTTGCCGATTTCTTTCTGAAGCCGTTTGACAAAATGAGTATTCATCTCGATTACCAAGGAATATATTCTACATAAAAAGAAAGCTGGCCCATGGAAGGGCCAGCTTTCTTTTGGAATTTTTTAGATTTTTTATCGGAACTGGAGACGCAGTCCTGCGGAAGCCGCCCAATCTTCTTCAGACCAGAGATAACCCAGGTTCAAGCGCATGAACGGCAAGAATGAGATCTCCGCGCCGCCAACCGCCTGGAAAAAAGACTTGTCCGCGTCCGCAGAGCCGGTCACTTTCTGGCTCACGGCCGCCCCGTCCACGGGATCGGCCGGCGTCAACGTGCCCGACGTCGTGATGGTGCTGTCCGCGCCGCCGACGAGCATTGTGTAGCCGACGCCCGCATACGGCGTGATGATCAAGAGCGTCTTGCTCGCCACCGCCCGCGCGGTGACGGCTCCCGAGTTCCATTCCGTCTTCCAGGTGGTGTCGGCCGTCAAGGTCCCGACGCCGTTGCGCAAAGGCGCGTTGTATCTTTCTTTCCGGGTGATTTCTCCGGAAGCCGAATCATAGGCCGCCGACAGAGCGATATCGGGGGCAACCACGCCCGTCATCCCGCCGCCCAAGAGCCGCTTGCGGACTTCCACGCCGATGACGGTGTTCTTGAAATCGGTTTTCGCATCCGAAGTCTTGTCGTCAAAATTGAGCGATCCGTATTTGAACCCCAAGTCGATGCCCTTCGGCAAGCCCACTTTGGCATGGGCGACCGCCCCCGGAGCCAATACGTTTTCGGGAAGGCTGATCTCTCCGCCCGCGTTGTCGATGGCCGTCAATTTGATGCCGCGAAACCCCTTCACATCGAGCTTGGAGGAAGAGACCCCGCCCGCGACGCCGAACTCAAAACCCAGCACCTTCAGCACGTCGCCCGGCAAGAGGGGCGTGGAGGCGGTGTTGAACGCCATGATCTCCGCCACCTGCTTGCTGAACCATTCCGCCGTCTTTTTGGAGTCATTCTGGATGTCGGACTGAACCGTGGCCTGAACCGGCCCGGTCCCCATCATGAGCCCTGACATCAATATCCAGGCCCAATACCAACGATTCTTCATGAACTTCCTCCTGATTTTCACGCCTCTGCAAAGGGCAACTTCTATGACGCAGGGTGAATTATTTCATATTTAATGTAAATTATCCACAGCCTTATCCACAAAAAACACAAATAACAATCAGCGATTCCGCTTCCAGATGATCTTGAGCCCCTCGAGGGTCAAATCCGGCACGACCTCTTTGATGAGTTTGACATGGGGCGCCAATAGGGAAGCCAACCCGCCGGTGGCAAGGACACGCGGTTGCCCCCCCATCTCCCGGCGTAAGCGCTGGAGAAGCCCCTCCACGAGGCCCCAATACCCGTAAAAGAGGCCTGAGGCGATGCTGTCCAAAGTGGTCCGACCGATCACAGAAGGAGGCCGGCGGAAAACACCCAAGAGAGGCAGTTTCGCTGTTTTCTGAGCAAGAGCCTCCGCCGCCATGAGCGGTCCCGGGGTAATGGCCCCTCCCACATAATGCCCTTGAGCATTGATGCAGTCAAACGTTGTCGCCGTTCCGAAATCCACGACGATGCAAGCCCCCCGGACCCTGGCATAAGCCGCGACGGCGTTGACGATCCGGTCCGCCCCGACTTCCTTGGGGTTTTCATACAGGATTTTCATCCCTGTTTTCGCCCGGCCATCCACGAAAAGGGGAGAACGACGGAAATATTTTTCGGCGAGTTCCTGGAAAGCGCCGTCCAGGGATGGCACAACGCTGTCCACCACGACGCCCTGAACGTGATGGGGATCCAGCCCCGCATAGCGAAAAAGGCTCAAGAGCGCGGCGCCGTAATCGTCCGCGGTGGCGTTTTTTTGAGTGGCCAGCCGCCAACCGGCGATCAGCTTTTCAGAATGAGAGGGGGACGCTCCGGATGGGCTTATTCGAAAAATGCCGAATGTTATGTTTGTGTTGCCAATATCGATCGCGAGGAGCATAGGGGTAGGGTTTGTGAAATCTCGAGGGATCCTCGTGTCTCTCGGCTTCTTCAGGAACTAACCGGCCGCGGTGCCGGCGGGAACGGGCTCGGCCTCCATGGTTCTCTCCAGGGCGGCCTGAAACATTTCGAAATGGTCATGAAACACCATGACCTTGGACAGTCGTCCGAAGCTCTTCTCGGTGATCATCAAATAGCGATGACCGTTCTTCGTGATGCGAGATTCGAACAGGTAGATCCTCTTCCCACATTGAAGCGTCTCGGTGCTCATGCTGTGTCTCCTAGAATAGGTTTGATCCTTCCCTCCTCTCCTAGGAGGGCATCTCCCTCAAAAACAGCCTATTGATAGAAAACGCCAATGTGTCAGGCGGTCCATCGGTTGTCAGCCGATGACACCCGATCGCCTCATCGTTTCAATCAAATCTTTCACCGAATCGGCGGATTTCTTTAATTCCGACTGCTCTTCCGCCGTCAATCGAAGCGGGACGATTTCTTCGACTCCCTTCGCCCCCAGTTTCACCGGAACCCCTAAAAAAACGCCGCGAGAGTCATATTCCCCTTCCAAATAGGCGGCGCAGGGAAGAATTCGTTTCTTGTCCTTGACGATGGATTCAACCATGGCCACGACGCTGGCCGACGGCGCGTAATAGGCCGACCCGGTCTTTAACAGGCGGACGATCTCCGCGCCGCCGTCCCGCGTCCGTTGAACGATGGCGTCCAACTTCTCTTTCGGAAGGAGCTCGGTCACCGGCACCCCGGCCACCGTGGTGTAGCGAACCAGCGGGACCATCGTGTCTCCGTGGCCGCCCAGGACCGTCGGCTGGATGTCCTCAACGGACACGTTCAAGGCCTCCGCCAAAAACCTGGCCATGCGAGCCGAATCAAGGACTCCGGCCATCCCCAGCACGCGCTGTCGGGGAAACCCGGTGGTCTTCAGCGCGACATACGCCATGGCGTCCAGCGGGTTGGAAACCACGATCACGACGGCGTTGGGAGAGTGTTTCGCCACCTGCTCGGACACCGATTTCACGATGCCGGCGTTCGTGTTCAACAAATCGTCGCGGCTCATGCCGGGTTTCCGCGGAATGCCCGCGGTAATGACCACGATATCGGAATTCGCGGTCGGCCCATACTCCGTCGTGCCCGTGACTCGGGTGTCATACCCATACACCAGTCCGGCCTGGGAGATGTCCAAAGCCTTGCCGGCAGGCATATCTTGGGTTTGTGGGACATCCACCATCACAACGTCTCCCCACTCCTTCTCAGCGAGGCGCTGAGTTAGTGTGGCCCCCACGTTTCCTGCACCGATAATGGTTATTTTTTTAGGCATTTCCAGCTCCAGGAACCAATTTTGCAAAATATACAAACTTTACTAATATTATGCAATCCTCTCTTTTTCACACAAAAACAGAGCCGGAAATGCTTCATTTTTCCCCGAATCAATAGGAAGGAGGTTCCTCCCCGAAACTCTGAAAAATTTCCTGCGTATGCTCGCCCAAAAGCGGTGGACTGCCTTGCGGGATTCCCGGGGTTTCGGAGAGTTTGACGGGGACCCCCAACAGCTTGATTTTGTCGGCTCTTTTGTGCGGGAAGCACATGAGCATGTCTCGGGCTTTCACCTGAGGCTGATCCATCGTTTGGTCGAGAGAATAGATCGGACCCGCCGCGACCCCCTTCTCTTCGAAGGACCTCAGCCATTCGTCCTTCGTTTTCTTCGCGAAAATCCGCTCCACGATTTTGTTCAACTCGGTCCGGTTCTGGACCCGTTCAACATTGGTTTTGAAACGCGGGTCTTTCAGCAAGTCCGGCCGCTCGATCGCGTCGCAAAACGCCGCCCACGTCTTTTCACTGCAAACAGCCAAATTGAAGAATCCATCCGAAGCCCGAAAGGCCTCGCACGGGCACAAGGCGGGATGCGCGCTTCCGCGCGATCCATTGGCCCGGCCTGTCTGAAAATAAAGCCCGGCTTCATACGGGAGGAATGAGATCATTCCATCCAGCATGGAGATGTCCACCCATTGGCCCCGGCCGGTCCTTTCCCGCGCCATGAGGGCCAAGAGGATCCCTTGGACGGCATAGAGCCCGGCCAACAAGTCCGGCAGCGCCGCCCAGCCTTTCGAGGCGTCTCCGTTCGAGTTCATGACGCCGGACATCCCCTGCACGATCAAGCCGGGGACGGGGCGATCCCAGTCCGGCCCCGTTTGGCCGTATCC
>JACQPF010000186.1 GCA_016207625.1 Elusimicrobiota bacterium
CCGCGTGAACATGTCCGGCGCGGAAGAAGACGTCCAGGCGGTTTTGGCTCTCCTTCCTCAGAAGGCGGGCCGAGTCTGGTCTCCTCGGCGGGGCCCATTTCGTTTCTCATTTTTTTGCTACAACCTGACAGAGGCCGACCGGGCGGCCTTGGAAGCGCGCCTGAAAGGCGAAGAGGTAACTATCCCCGATGTGTCCCCTCCGGCCTCTCCGCAGAGCTCCGAGGACAGTCGGCGGCCCGCGATGCCGCTAGGTATCGTCCCAGATTGTAGGATGGGAGGGGGGCCGACTGCTCCTCCGCCCGAACAGGCCGTCCCCGACGTCCGTGCCGAAGAGACCACTTCGATCGTGCAAAGCACATGGGAGGCGTTGACGGACTGGGCCAATTCCGGAGAGGTCCCTCCGTCCATTCCGCAGGGCTCCTCCGCCCTTTCCGCAGAGCTTCAAGGACAGTCGGCGGCCCAGAGGGCCGACAGCTCCTCCGCCCTTTCCGCAGCGCTCCAAGGACAGTCGGCGGTCCAGAGGACCGAAGACTCCTCCGCCCCCATCGGCGCCGTTGTCTCGAACACATCCGAGTATTTTTCAGAAATGGGGCAGGCCGCCGACCAATTCCAGCTCTCCAAAGAACCCGTTCCGGACGTTCCTTCGGGGCAGACCCTGTTCCGCCTGGGATATTTCGTTCCCCATGACATGGCCCCAATCGGTGATCGCATTCATCAGATGTTGAAGCAAACGCTGGAGAGCCGGCACATGCCCTTCCTGTTCCACAAGGTCTTCGTCTTCTCTTACAGATGGGCGGAAAAGGCCATGATCGAGACCGTCAGCGAGGGCTTTCACAAGCATCAATTGGATGTCCTCATTTGTGTCGGAGACCGCCCGCGTCTGGAACCTATTTTTGAGCCGTCGGCTGAGAAAGGCGTCTCGCTTCATTTCTTAAGCCGAGAGGACGCCAAGAAGTCCTATTGGCGCATGGGTCTCATCGCCCGGATCGTGGTCAAGGAGGAGTAAAGAAATTACATTTTTGTTACTTGCCAGAACCGGGTTTTCGATCTACACTTGTTTATTAGAAACTACTTTTTTTGGAGGCGTTTTTGTCGTCCACCGCATCCGGGCCGGCTGAATCCCACGAGACGCGACTGAACCCGAACTACACTTTCGAGGAGTTTGTTGTCGGGCCGCACAACCGCTTCCCCCACGCCGCCGCCCAGGCGGTTTCGGACAACATCGGCAAGGCGTACAACCCCCTTTTCATCTATGGCCCGGTCGGGCTCGGGAAAACCCACCTCATGCAGGCCGTGGGACATCGCGTGCTATTCAAGAACCCCAAGGCCCACGTCCTCTACATCACCGCGGAGCAATTTATGAATGAGGTGATTGAGTTGCTGCAAGACGGCAACCTGAAATCGTTCCGCGAAAAATACCGCACACTGGACCTGTTGTTGGTGGACGACGTTCAATTCTTGGCGGCCTCCGAATCCACGCAGGAGGAGTTTTTTCACATCTTCAACGAGATCCATCAGGGCGGCAAACAGATCATCATGACTTCCGACCGGCCTCCCAAGATGCTGACCACCCTGGAGGACCGCCTGCGCAGCCGTTTTGAATGGGGGCTCATCGCCGACATCAAGGTCCCCAATTTGGAAACAAGGGTGGCCATCCTCCGCAAGAAGGAATCCCATTTGAACGGGTTCCAGCTGGGGGAAGACATCCGGCTCTATGTCGCGGGCAAGCTCAAATCCAACGTGCGGGAATTGGAAGGTTTTTTGAAACGGGTGCAGGCCTACGCCCAATTGAACGATCAAGAGATCACCCTCCCGCTCGTGAAAGAGATCATGCGGGAGCTCCTTCCGCCTCAAGAATGGGACGAAGACGGCACGGCGATCACCATCAACACCGGCGGACACAATCACGCGGACCCTCCCCGGACGGAGGTCCATCATAAAGGGAGTGAAGCTTCGGCGCCTCCGAAAGCTCCTCCGTCCTCTCCGCAGAGCTCCGAGGACAGTCGGCGGCCCGGAGGGCCGAAAGCTCCTCCGCCTGCGGCCGATCCCTATCGGCCCGACGCGCCTGAGCCTGTCCCGGCGCCTCCCGTTTACGAGGTGCGCGATGTTCCGTTGATCGAAGTCCCAGCCCCTCCCGCGGCGGTTGTCCCGCCTGAACCGATCCTTCCCGTGATCAGCCCCATCACGCCGGAAGCCCCTCTTGAGCCGGGGTTTAAGTCCATCCCCGTGGCGTTCTATTACCCCCAAGGCCGCGCCGACGAATTGAAACGCGTAAAGCAGAAGTTTGAGGACATCATCAAGAAACACAAACTTAAGTTCCAATTGGATCCCGTCCTGGAGATGGCCTATGCGCTGGACAATTCCCTGACCTACAGCCTATTTGCGGAAAAATGCATGAGTTCGAACCTGAAGATCGCGATCGTGATCGGTCCTCCTCCGGAGAGCCGGGTCCAGGAAATGATGTTCCAGCAGAAAGTCCAGGAGGTTTTTGAGCTCAACCACCTCTCTCTCCAGATGATCCCGTGGGAAGAGTTGACCAAGGACTACAGGTATCTCAACCTGGCCTTGGATATCACTCTCATCCGGTTCCGGCAAAAGAACACCAAATGACCCGGCGGTACCCTTTCGGGTTTCATACCAACCTCCTCGCTTCGATCGCGGTGACCTCGGTCGCTTTCCTCTCATCCGCGGCCTGCGTGTTTTTTCGGCCGGCGGCCGGCGGATGGGGACTGGTCTGGTCGGCCGGTTTCGCCGTCGGAATGGGCGGTTTGGCCTATGCGGCGCTTTGGTTCGTTGAGAAACGCGGAGCGGAACAGAAGGGCGAATCAAAGGAAAACCTGGCGCATCTTCTTTCCTCCACATCCCAAGAGTTGACGTTGACGAACCTGCGGCTCATCAAGCGCGTGCGTGAACTGCGCGCCCTTTACGACGTCGCCTCCCTGGCCATGGCCGCCGACCGGACCGATGAGCTCGTGACTCGGACGTTGGGGCACGTCCTGGACCTTCTAGATGCCGGCCGCGCTGAATTTTGGCTGTGGGATGAGCGGCAGAGCGCCTTCCTCCAACACCAAGCCTTTCCCGTACAAGAGGGAGCGAGCCAATCCCCTCCATCCCCCATGACGCAGCAAGTGATCGAGCCCTGGCTGGCGCGGCTCTCCTCCGGAGAAACGATCCGGATGGAGAAGGAAGACGCCGCCTCCCAACTGCTTTGCCCCCTCACCGGCGAAGGGAACCTCCTGGGGCTTCTCATCGTCAAAGGGAAAAAATCCGGGATTTTTGAAGATGAAGATCTCCGAACCCTGTCCCTACTCTCCCGGCATCTCTCTGACTTTTTCTGGAACATGAAGTTGCGGGTTGAGAAGGATCAGCGCCTTCGGGACCTCACGGCCCTGCAGGACGTCGCCTCGGTCCTTTCAAGCGAGCCGGGGTTCAGCGCCACCATCGCCAAAATCACCCACATCGCGGCGAAGGCGTTGGAAGCCGACATCTGCGCCTTCCTCCTTTACGACGAGAAGAACCATGAACTCGTCACCCAGCCGGGCGCCTACGGATTGCCCAAAGCGGAGAGGCCGGAGAAGCCGGAGGAGCCTCACCTCTACAAGGTGCGCGTGGACGATCCGATCACGTCAAGCGGACGGGTCTTCCTGACCAACGAACCCTTCTTGAGCGCCGATGGCCAAAACGATTACCGCGTGAACCCCCGCACCGCTCTCCTGTGGGGTTTCCGCTCGTTGATGGTGGCTCCACTCAATGTGGAGAACCGCTGCATCGGTGTTTTGCGCGTGGGGCACCGCAAACCCAACGTCTTCACTCAGGACCATTTGCGCCTCGCCACGCTGATTGCGGAGGAAGCGTCCGTGATCGTCCAAAACGCCCGGTTGTACGAGCAGGTGCAGGCCAGCGTCCACGAGCTTAAGCGGCTGAACAACGTGAAGACCGAATTCATTTCCATGGTCAGCCATGAGCTCCTCACGCCCCTCACCACGGTGAAGGGGTTCGTCTCCGTCATCCTGAGCAAGGACGCCGGGTCCCTCACGGAACAGCAGGAGAAGTTCTTGACGCTGGTGAACCAATCCGTCGACAGGCTGGTCCTGCTCATTGATGATCTCTTGGACATTTCCCGGATCGAATCGGGACGGGTCAAGATCCAGCCGGCCTCCCTCAAAATCGATGACCTCCTGAGGCAGGCCGTCGCGGATCACAGCTCAATGGCGGAGAAGAATAAGATCGCTTTAGAGTCCCGCTTCGAGGACGCGATCCCGGCTGTCATCGCCGATCCCCACAGGATCCG
Source organism: Elusimicrobiota bacterium (assembly GCA_016207625.1). GTDB lineage: Bacteria > Elusimicrobiota > Elusimicrobia > FEN-1173 > FEN-1173 > JACQPF01. The sequence continues at coordinate 4,292 of JACQPF010000186.1, forward strand.
GCAAGTGGTCGACAACTTGCTAACGAACGCCATCAAATACACGCCCAAGGGGGGGAAGGTCCTGCTTTCCGCGCGGGGTTCGGGCGAGGAAATTATCGTGTCCATCCGCGACACGGGAGCCGGAATCCCTGAATCCGAACGTGAAAGGATATTTGAAAAATTCTACCGGATGAAACAAACCTATGCCCATTCCGTGCGCGGTACGGGGTTGGGCCTGGCCATCTGCAAGTCTCTGGTTGAGTTGCATGGGGGGCGGATTTGGGTGGATTCCAAACTCGGCCAGGGCTCTGATTTTCAGTTTGCGCTTCCCATCCAACCGAGGACGGAAACTCCCGAGTCGAAGTCGCCGAAAGAAGTCAAATCCGGTTGATGCGTCCCTTAGCCAAACGCCTGTCCAAAGCCGTTCAATTCCTCCTTTCCGCCGTCCCTCAAGGGAACCCAGAAATCGCCGTGATCCTTGGATCCGGGCTCGGACGTTTTGCGGAGACGTTATCCCATTCCAGGAGCGTGCCTTTTGAAGGGATCCCCGGTTTTGTGCGCTCCACGGTTCCCGGGCACGCCGGGCGCCTCGTGTTCGGGCGGTTGGGGAACAGAACGTTGGCGGTTTTACAGGGGCGTTTCCATTTTTACGAAGGGCACAGCATGGAGCAAATCACCTTCCCATGCCGCGTCCTGAAGCGCTTGGGCGTGAAGACATTGATCCTCACCTCCGCCGTTGGGGGCATTTCTTCCCGCTTGAATCCGGGGGATTTCGTCCTCGTCAAAGACCATATCAATTTCATGGGGAACAACCCGCTTTTCGGGCCCTATTTCGAAGAACAGGGGGAGCGCTTCCCGGATATGACTCAAGTCTACCCTTCTGGATTGCGTTCCTTGGCCAAAAAAGCGGCCCACTCCATGGGTTTGGATCTTAAAGAAGGAATTTATTGCGCCGTTCGAGGTCCTTGTTATGAAACCCCGGCGGAAATCCGGATGTTCAAGAAATTCGGAGCGGACGTCGTGGGGATGTCCCTTGTTCCGGAAGCCATCGTGGCCACACAAGAAGGCATGCGGGTATTGGCCGTCGCCTCTGTTTCCAACAAAGCCGCGGGGCTCTCCAGGAAACCACTGAACCACCGGGAAGTAATCGAAGCAGGACGCCGGACGGAAGCTTCATTTTCAGCTCTCCTCGCCAAAATCATTCAACTCCTGTAGCTTGGCCAAAGCTGACAAAAGTGGTACTATTTATCCGCTATGCCTTTTGAAACCATTTCTCAATACGGGTTGGATCTGCTTTCGCGCATCGGGAATACGCCTCTCTTGCGCCTCAATCGCCTCAATAAATGGGCGGGGGAGAACGTCCGCATTTATGCCAAGGCGGAATTCATGAACCCGGGCGGGTCCGTCAAAGACCGTGCGGCGAAAAACATGCTGTTAGAGGCCGTGAAGTCCGGGGAAATGACGAAGGAGAAAATCATTCTGGATTCCACGTCCGGCAACACGGGTGTCGCCTTCGCCATGTTGGGCGCGGCTCTGGGCTACCGGGTGGAGATGGTGATGCCCGAAAACGCGTCGGAAAAAAAGCGGATCATCGAAGCCTATGGCGCCGAAGTCATTTACACCGACCCTATGGAGGGATCCGACGGCGCCATGCTGGAGGCCCAGCGGATCCACAAGTCCAATCCCCGTAAATATTTCATGCCGGACCAGTACAGCAACGACAACAATTGGAAAGCCCATTACCTCACTACCGCGGAAGAGATCTGGAAGCAAACGGAAGGACAGATCACCCACTTTGTCGCCGGCATCGGCACGGGGGGGACCCTTGTGGGCACAGGCCGCCGACTAAAAGAGCTGAATCCCCGGATCCAGATCGTGGCCGTGGAGCCCGCCACGCCTCTCCATGGCTTGGAGGGCATGAAACATATGGAATCCTCCATCGTTCCGAGGATTTATGACGCCTTCGTCCAGGACCGAAAAGTGTCCGTTTATACGGAAGACGCCTATGAAATGTGCTGCCGTCTGGCCCGTGAGGAAGGGATCTTGGCCGGCTATTCCGGCGGAGCCGCCCTCCAGGGTTCTTTCGAGGTAGCCCTCGGCCTGAAAGAAGGGGTCGTGGTGACGGTTTTCCCGGACAGCGGGGAGAGATACCTCCGGACGCAATTCTGGAAAGAAGTGCTGAACCAGCCATGACACTTGTCTGTCCGCAAAACGTTCTTGAAACGATTAAAAAATGGTCGGAGAAATGCTATCCCTTTGAAGGATGCGGCCTCTTGCTGGGACGCTTTGGCCCGGAAAGCCGCACATCCGTGGAGCGTTTCGCCCCCCTTTCCAACCTCTTAAAAGATCGCGGAGAAAATCAACCTCAACAGGCGATTGAAATCGCCTCAGACGTCCTCGGCCGGCGCGTGGAAGGCCATGGGGAATACGAGTTCGTCATGGATCCCGGGGAGTTTCAGCGGATTTCTCGCGAGGCCGAGAGAGAAAACTTGGATGTGGTGGGAGTTCTCCACACGCATCCCGACCATCCGGCCCGCCCCAGCCAAACGGACGCTGCCCAACCCCTCCTTTCGGGTTGGTCCAACGTCATCGTCAAGGTGGATCAGGGCCGTTTCATCGAGGCGCGTTCCTGGCTGAGACAAGAGGAATCGCTTCCGTTTGAGGAAGAACAGATTATTCTTGAGTAAGAGTGCTTTGTGAAACTTGTTGCAGGTTGACAATTCTCTGTTCAATTGATTTAATTTTCATAATAAGGCTGTTTTACCCTTAAATCTCGGTTTTTGTTGCGCAAGGGCGGCATGTCGGATAGGCAAGAACGAAAAATTTCAGGGTTGGCCGTCCCACGGCTTTCACAATATTATCGGGCGCTTCTGGATTCCCAGAGCCGAAAAGTCATATCTTCTGAAGAATTGTCTTTATTGACTGGGTTCAGCGCCGCGCAAATTCGAAGGGACTTGGCCTGTTTTGGCCAGTTCGGCAAGCCCGGCCTCGGGTATAATGTTGAAGATTTGAAGAATGCTCTGATACAGATCCTTGGCATGGACAGGGAATGGAATGTGGCCCTGGTGGGAGTTGGAAATCTGGGCGCCGCCCTTCTGGGATATAAAGGGTTCCGGCGTCCCGGGTTCCGCCTTGTCGCGGCGTTTGACATCGATTCCCAAAAAGTGGGACAAACGGTGGAAGGTGTGCCCATCCTCCATGAGGACCACCTGATCGAATTTGTTCAAAAGGAGAGCGTTCAACTCGCCGTGATCACCGTCCCGGCGGCCGCGGCGCAGGAAGTGGCCGACTTGTTGGTCCGGGCCGGAATCCGGGCTCTCCTGAACTTCGCCCCCCTCCGGCTGAAGGTGCCCGATTCCGTTATGGTTCACAACATTGACGTGGCCATCGAGCTCGAGAGGTTGTCTTTCCTGGCCAGCCGGATGAAAAACGTAAATTTTTCTTGAGGGATGTTGGATACGGATCGTCGATAACAGAAAGGTGGTACATCATGGCCGAAACGCTTGTGGTGGTCAGCAAAATCAAGAAGATGGTGAAAGAGAAAGGGTTCCGCACGGGGGGGGATTATATTGAAGCTCTCTCCACGAAAGTGCAGACCATCATTAACGATTCCATCAACAAAGTGCAAACCGAGGGGAAAAAGAAAACCTTGGGAGCCGAGGACTTATAATAGACCTTCGTTTTTTCTTGTTCTTTTTCGTCTGTTCGAAGTAAGGCGGTCCGGCTGACATGGTTTCTCGGGATGAGATCCGCCGGATGTTCTCGCTTCTGGCGCCGGACTATGACCGATTTAATTTCTGGTCCAGTCTGGGGATGGACCGGGCCTGGCGGCGCCGATTGGTTGGAGAAGTGCATCAGGGGAAAGAAGCCCGTTTCCTCGACATCGGGGCCGGGACCGGCGATTTGGCGTTCCTCGCGGCGAAATGCGTGCAAAACCGGTCTTCCTATGTCGTTGGCATGGACTTCAGCTTTGAAATGCTGGACCGCGCCAAAGGGAGGGCTGTCCGGAAATCCGAGAGGTCTCAGGAACCGTTTTGGATTCAAGCGCGCGCGGAATCCCTTCCCTTCCCGCAAAGCTCATTCGATGTGGTCATCTCCGCCTTTGTTCTTCGCAATCTTCAGAGAGCGGGTGTTGTGCGGGAATCCCTCCAGGAAGCCTGCCGGGTGCTTCGGCCCTCCGGACGTCTGCTTTTTCTGGACCTAACGCGTCCCCAAACGCGGTTCTTGGCTTGGGGACACCGGCTCTATTTGAAAACCATCGTTCCGTTGGTGGGGAAGGTGTTGTTCGGACCGCGCTGGCCGGGCGCTTATTTGGAATCCACGATTGAGGAACTTTGGCCGGCGGAGCGATACCAAGGCCTCTTTCGAGACGCCGGATTCAACGAATTTTCCGTGAAACCTCTTATGGGCGGTGTTGTCAGCCTTTTTGTCGGAGTCAAAGAATGTTGAGTCAATATTTCCATGTGTTCCTGTTTCTTGCGATCGGGCTCGTTTTCGGGGTGATGCTCCTCTTTATTTCGTCCCTGGTGCGGGCGCGCAGCCAAGAGAAGGACTCGTCGGCCTATGAGTGCGGCATGCAGGCCATCGGGTCGCCCTGGGTGTCTCCCAACATCCGGTTCTATATCTTCGCCCTGCTTTTCGTCGTCTTTGACGCGGAGGCTCTTTTTATTTTCCCTTGGGCGGTGCGGTTCCGCGAGTTGGGCTTGATCGGTTACGTGGAAGTTTTGGTTTTCGTGGGCATCCTCTTTTTCGGGCTCATCTATGCCTGGAAAAAGGGTGCCTTAAAGTGGGAATGAGGAAAGGAGGCCCCTGTGAGCGTCGTTCTTGAAAAACTGCCGGGCATCTGCCATAAATTCCCCGGCGGAGAGCTGCTCTTAACGACGGTGGATTTTTTCGTCGACTGGGCCCGCAAGTCCAGCATCTGGCCCATGACCTTCGGGTTGGCTTGTTGCGCCATAGAGATGATGTCGGCCTATGCCACAAGGTTCGACGTGGGGCGCTTCGGCGTCATCCCGCGTCCGTCGCCCAGGCAATCGGACCTCATGATCATCTCCGGGACCGTGACGAAGAAGATGGCGCC
>JACQPF010000195.1 GCA_016207625.1 Elusimicrobiota bacterium
AGGCTGGACCTGAACTACTACAACCACTTCTTGTCCCGGCAGACCCTCGCGCTCCATTTCCAAGGCGAGCAGATCATCAACCCCCAGGCCGACACGCAGCTGCTCCTCGGCGGAGACAAGGGCCTGCGCGGCTACCAGTTGAATCAATTCAACGGCAACAAACTTCTCCTGTTCAACGCCGAGAACCGTTTCTTCCTCGTGGACGATGTCCTGCGGCTGGCCAGCCTGGGCACCTCCGTCTTCTTCGACGCGGGCTATGTTTGGGACCGGGGCCGGGAAGTCCGGTTCAGGGACATCAAGGCGGACATCGGCGCCGGGTTCCGGATCTACTTGGCCCGCTCCAGCGTCGGGAACGTCCTCCGTTTCGACATCGCCTACGCGCTCAACCGGATCCCCGGCGAAGACCGCGTGGTGATCACTTTCGGCTCAGAGCAGGCGTTTTGAGCCGGCTCAAATCGCTCTTGCGTCGGCGCCTTTTCGGTGCTATCTTGTCCGCATGTTGAGGCCTAATTATTCTCTCATCGAGCAGGCCGGAGGGTTGTCCGTACAATGGACGCCGCCGAGCCTTCCCCTCCTCTTCCTCCCCGTCGGTCTTTCTCTGGCCGTCCTCGGTTTGGCTGTCTTTTTCTTCCGGAAACCCCTGTCCGAAGGACTGAGGCCCCTTCTCAACGCGGATTGGCTGACGGAGCGATTCGTGCGCTGGACGAGCCTGGGAGTCGTGGGGGTTTCTGCGGTCCTGGCCCTGTTCGCCGGACCCAATGTCCCGCTCGTCTCCTGGAACCTGTCCCGTCAGGGCCTGGCCATCAAGAGCTTGAATGGGGATGTCCAAATCCCTTGGGAAAAAATCGATTCCGTGCGTTTGGAGGGAGAAAAAGAGGATTTGGCGGACTCGTCCTTGGTGATCGATTACGACAAAGGGAAGAAAGCGTGGCTGGTCATGAAATGGGTTTTGGTCCCGCACCGCCTTCGCATCGCGAAAGCGCTGGCGGGCGTGATCCCCGACAAGATGAAACCCGTCACGGAGAACGCCGCCTATATGGAGAAAATCAGGGAGCGGTAAAGATCAAGCCTTCCGGGGCGAAACCGCCCTCGCCCATAACCAGCCGTAAACCACCGTCCACATCAACGTCCACACCGTGATCGCCACGCAGACGTCGTGCGTCTGCACGTTCCAGGACGCCAGCTTGCTCAAATAATGAGAGAGGAAGCTCCCGGCGTAGGCGGCGGAAGGGTCGTAGTGCATGCGTAGGCTGGTCTCGATGACGGTGAGAGGGCAATACGCGCCGGAGGCGCTGATCAAGAACGTGCCCCAGAGCAGGATCAGGTGGACGATGCGGAGGGAGGAGTTCTTCACGGCCCAAAGCGGGCCCAGGAAAGCGGCGGCCACCCAGAACGCATGGACGACCAATGAAACATCTGCGAGGACTTTCCAAACCATCTACAATTTCACGATTTTTTTATTGACCAGCCCTTGGGTCGCGTTCCGGGAATCCACCACCAGGGTCGCGGACTTGACGATTTCGCCCACGTCGAAACAGCTGTGGTTGGTCACGATGACCACGCAGTCCTGTTTCCGCAAAACGGCGCCCGAGAGAGCCGTCCCCGTCATGGAGATGCCGTCCACGTGGAATTGCCCGACATAGGGATCGTGGTAGCTCACGACGGCCCCGCGCTCCTTGAGGTGCTCGATCACGAACAACGCGGGCGATTCCCGCACGTCCCCGATGTCTTTTTTATAGGCCACGCCGAGGACGAGGATGCGGGACCCCTTGACCGATTTCCCGCGCGCGTTGAGAGCGTCGGCCACTTTCTTCACGAGGTATTCCGGCATGGCGGAGTTGATCTCCTCGGCCAGGTTGATGAAACGCGAATAGAAATTCAAGGTCTTCAGCTTCCAGGAAAGGTACTGCGGGTCCAGAGGGATGCAATGCCCGCCGATGCCCGGCCCCGGGTAAAAAGGCATGAACCCGAAGGGCTTGGTGGCCGCCGCGTCGATGACCTCCCAAGTGCTCAGCTTCAACCGGTCGCACATGAGAGCCACTTCGTTCACAAGCGCGATGTTCACCGCTCGGAAGGTGTTCTCCAAAAGCTTCACCATCTCCGCCGCCTCGGTGGATGAGACGGGGACCACCCGGTCCACGATCGCGGAGTAGAGGACTTTGCCCAGCCGAGAGCACTCCGGGGTCATGCCGCCCACGATCTTCGGCGTGTTCCGGATGCCGAACTTCTTGTTGCCGGGGTCCACCCGCTCCGGAGAGAAAACCAGGTGGAAGTCGCGCCCCGCTTTGTACCCGTTTTTCTCCAGCATGGGCAGTACGATTTCCCTCGTTGTCCCGGGATAGGTGGTGCTTTCCAGCACCACGACTTGCCCCTTGCGCAGCGTGGCGCTGACTTTCTCAATGGCGGACACGATGTATTGAATATCGGGGTCTTTGGTCTTCCTGAGAGGGGTCGGCACGCAGGTGATGATGGCGTCCATCTTCGAGAGGCGCTTGAAGTCCAGCGTGGCGTTCAACTTCTTTGATTTGACGAGGGACTTCACCTCCTCCACCGGAACGTCCGGGATATAGGAAAGGCCATTCGCGATGGACTTCACTTTTTTCGCGTCCACCTCGAACCCGGTCACTTCGAACCCGGCCTTGGCGAATTCCACGGCCAGCGGCAGCCCGACGTAACCCAGCCCGATGACGCCGATCCGCGCGCTTTTGTCCTTCATCCGAATGTCCAACATCCGTTAAGCTCCTCTGGAATAAAAAAATGTGCCGAGGGTCAGAATTGAACTGACGACACCAGGTTTTTCAGACCTGTGCTCTACCGACTGTGCTACCTCGGCGCGGGGTTTCGGCACGTTCAGTGCCGCCGCGCCGTCCTTGCTCTCTGAGCAAGGGCGGCGAAAAAACTGCGTGAAATTTCAAGGACGTCGAAAAACAATAGAAATCAGTATAGCAAGTGCCCCCCACACCACGCAAGGCGCCGATTTGCGCGCAGGAACATGACTCTATGTCAGATAAATCTCACAAAAAATGAATCCCCCTCCTATAGGCTCCCCGCGCGAACAACGCTATCATAAAGACATCAGACATCCCCTGCGACAACCTCCCGGGAAAGCCCACGTTCAATTGATGAAGCGCTCTCTGAGGCCAACGCATGATGCCTGCACGACGCTCATTGCTTCTCGCTTCAAACTTCTTCCTGTGGACCGTTCCCGGCCCCCTCTTTTCCGCCTCTACACCCTCGCGGATCTCCATTTACGAAACGTCGGCCGTGGACCGTTTCGCCGTCACAGCCCATCACCTCGCCCTGGGCGGCGCGGGTTCGGCGCTCACCGACAACCCCGACGCGCTGATCCTGAACCCGGCCGCCCTGCCGACGATCCGGATGAACGGCGTCCACCTGCTGGTCTCGGGGTTGGCGACGGGGATGCGATTCTATTCCATGGCCTACGCGGGCCGGCCCATCCGCCACGTGGGGTCCTTGTCCGCCGCGTACATGCGCCTGGATTCGGGCGACATCACAGGTCGCGCCACGGAAACGGCCGAGCCCTTCAAGTATGAAGCCTCGGACCAGTCCTTCGTCTTGGGCTACGCCAGGGACCTCTGGCCTCGCTTCGGGCTCCTGGCCGGCACCACGTTCCGCTTCCGCCGCCAGCAGATCGACACGTTGCGCGCGAATGGCTTCGGCATGGACGGCGGCCTTTTCCACCAATTTATTCTCTCTCCCAACAACAAACTGAACGTCGGCGGCGTCTTGCAGGACGCGGTCCCCATGAAGACGCGGCTGGAAGGGACTGTATTGCGTCGAGGGAACCTGCGGGGCGGCATGGGTTTCGAATGGACGCATCAATGCGGTAACCTCCCGGCCAAATTGGTGTTGGGCTGGGACGCCGCCAGGGACCATCTCGGCGCCTTGGGCCACGCCGCCGGCGCGGAGTATGTTATCGATATGTTTTCACTACGGGCCGGTTTCAAGAAAAACGAACTGGCCTTCGGCTTTGGCGCCCGCCTGACGCGGCAAGCCCAAACCTATCTCTTGGACTACGCCCTGCTGAACCACATCTACGCACAATCCCACACCTTCTCGCTTTCGTGGCTCTTCGGCCCTGCGCCGGAGGGCCTCAGGCGCGCGGATGAGGTCCGCCCGCCCGAGGCTCCTCGCGCTCCTGTTAAGAAAAGGTTCAAGAACTCTCCCTGGAGGAGAAGGTGACCGTCAAGAAAATCTTCGTCCTCTGCGCGCACCTGTTCTGGGTCGCTTGCGTCCGCTCATGGGCCCAAGACACTGACGGCGTGGTCGCCACCACGCTGCAGATCAACAACTCCAAGTGCGCGGCCGCGGGCGTTGATTTCCTCATCGAGGTGCGGGCCGTGGACGCTCAAGGCCGGGTGGACCAAGACGCCGGCATCGTGGTCCGCGTGAGCGCGGCGCTTGTCAACCCTCTTGTGTCCTCCCCCAGCGGCAAAGCCCCCATCTATCCCCCGGACACCGCGCTGGCCAGAGGATACGCCGCAATTCCCGTGAAACCGTTTGCCGCCCAACCCCATGCGCGCGTGGCCGTCACCTATGTCTCGGGAGAGCCCGACCTGTCGGGCCTCGGCCTGCGCAACTCCCAGGACTTCCGGGTCGATCCCGGAGATATCCCGCAGAAGGTCGACATGGGCTCAATCCAGACGGCCGGCCTGCCTTTCCCGGTGCGAGTCACCCTGGGAACCGACGTCTACGGCAACCCGGCCCAGGGCGGCGCCTTCCGGATATCCGGGGCGGAAGGCCGGGCGCCCGGCACATCGATCGCCGACGAAGGAAACGCCTCCTTGGCCCCTGTTTATTCATCACCTCAAACCTATGGAACCGATATGTTCGGCATCGCCACCTTCACCGTCACCCTCTACCGGGCCGAGACCGGGCGCCAGATCGCCGTCTCCATGTCGATCCCCGAGGAGAGCACTCTCACCGTCCGCACGCCGGGCCTCAGCGGCCTTTTCGACGTGATCCACGCCGCTGTGATTCAAAACGACGTGCCTCCGGACGAGAACGCGACAAACACCACCATCCCTCCCGGCCACCTGCACCTTTTCACGCCCGCCCGGGCCACCGCGGGCGTTCTCTTCACCAGCAGCGTGACGGTCCACGACGCCTTCAACAACGCGGTGCCGGACTACGCCGGCTTCCTGCGCTTCGAAACTTCGCCGCCGTCCGCCCGCAACCTCCTGCCGGGGGATCTCGCCGCTCCGGGAGGTTCAGCCTCGGCGTCCTTCACGCTGTTCGTCCCGGGCCCCAACGTGGTCCGCGCTTTCGACCCCGCCGCCTCCGAGCTCTCGGACGAAGGCCGCATCGACCTGGCGCTCACGTCCCTCCTCTCCGACGCCGTCGCCTTCCCCAGCCCCTACCGCCCGCAGGAGGGGCCGCTCACGTTCCGCTTCTACACCGAGACGGAGGCGCCCGTGAAAGCCGCCATCTACAACTTCGCCTCGGAGAAGCTCTGGGAATGGGAAACGTTCTCCGACCAGTTGGGCCCGGAGCGCCTCAAGCTGTTCACCTGGAGCGGCAAGGACGACCGCGGCCACGACGTTCCCCCCGGGGCCTACACCTGCGTAATCAAGGTCGGCGAAGGCATCCAAAAAATCAAATTCGGCGTCATCCAATAACGACCCGGCCGCATCTTCCCTATTGAATTATACGCATATTGATTGTATACTGCGTATAATGACATCCCCCATCAGCTTTCACCAAATGGACCCGGTTACTCAGACCCTTTACGCGGAACTCTTGGACCGCCTGCGCCTCCGTGATGCGCACAGGACCATCGGGAACGCTCCCGGCACGTTCGTTACGAAAAACATCTCCGGGAAACCTTACTATTACTTTCAATACTCCAACCCTGGGGGCGCCATCCGCCAGGTTTATGTCGGGGCGAAAACGGCCGCGTTGGAAGCGATTCTCCATCGCTTCCGGGAGGAACGTTTTTCCCAAAAAGATGAACGAATGGCCATTGAGCGCCTTTGCGCCCAATTGAGAGCTGGGGAAATCCTTGTGACGGAGCATGCCGCGGCACGAGTCCTGGAGGGGCTTGCCGAAAGCGGTCTTTTCCGGTCGGGAGGATTGCTGATCGGCACACATGCCTTCACGGTCCTTGGAAACCTTTTGGGTGTTCGGTGGGTGGGGCAAGCCCTGCGCACGCAAGACATTGATGTCGCAGTTCCCCCGCTCACGATCGTTCTCCCCGGCGAAAAAACCAGCATGCCCGATGTTTTGGAGAAGCTGGAGATGGGTTTCTTGCCGGTGCCTCCCTTGGACCCGCGCCATCCCTCGGCTTCATTCAAAGTGAGGGGCCACCCGATGCGCGTGGACGTGTTAACGCCGCAGAAAGGAAAAGAAATCAAGCCTGTCTTCCTTCCGCAATTCAACACGGAGGCCTATGCTCTGCCTTATCTCGATTACATCATGGAAGAATCGGTGGAGGGCGCAGTGGTGAACGGAGGAGGCCGTTTGGTCAAGGTGCCAGCTCCCTCGCGGTTTGCCCTCCATAAACTCATGATATCTCAATCGCGCGGCGGAGCGGACCTCATCCGGTCCGATAAAGACATCCTTCAATCCGCCCAAGTTCTCTCCGTTTTGGCGGAACGACGGCCCGGGGACATCTCTTTAGCGTGGGACTCCCTATCACATCGAGGCAAGAACTGGGTAAAAATGGCACGGAATGGCCTGAGATCCTTCTCCCGCCAGTTCCCGATCGAGCATCACCGTATTCTCAAAGCCGCCCCCTTCTTCGCTTAATACAAATTAAAACCACGTGGACTCGCGAGCGCTTGGGCCCAACCAGGCCCCCCGAGAGCCAACCCAATTTGGTTCTTGCATTAATGTCATAATGACACTATAATATATTATATTATGACACACTATAAACAACGTGAGATCACGAGCTCTTTGGTCGAGGCCTTGGACAATATGCCCGTCGTCGTCCTGACCGGCATGAGGCAGGCGGGAAAGAGCACGCTCCTTCAACACGACACGGCCTTTAAAAAACGCCGATACATCACGCTGGATGACTTCACCGCCCTTGAGGCCGCGAAGAGAAACCCCGAGGCCCTTCTCTCGTCAGAAGCTCCATTGACGATAGACGAAGTTCAACGCTGCCCGGAGCTTCTCGTCGCCATCAAGCGCGTCGTGGACAGGGAGAGGGCGCCCGGGCGCTTCCTATTGTCCGGTTCGGCCAATTTCACGCTTCTAAAAAACGTAACGGAAACCCTCGCCGGGAGAGCCATATATTTCACCTTGCAGCCCTTCAACCTCCGAGAGGCGAAAGGAGATGTGCGCTCCCTCCCCTTCCTCCTCCGATTCATCCAGTCCCCACATCTGCCTGAATCACCCGACCGCCCCATCGCATCGAACGAGGTCATGCTCGGCGGCATGCCGTCCGTCGTGTTGGGCCACCTGTCCCAGCCCGCCCTTTGGTATAAAGGCTATGAGCAGACCTACATTGACCGGGATCTCCGGCAGCTCGCCCAAGTTGCCGATCTCATCACATTTCGCCATCTCCTGCGGCTGACGTCGTTCCGGACAGGACAGGTCCTCAACATCAGCGAACTCGGCCGCGACGCCAAACTCAACACCCCCACGACCTCCCGCTACCTGAATTTAATGGAAACCTCATTCCTGTTTCAGAGAGTCAGCCCCTTTTTGCGAAACCGCTCGAGCCGGCTCATTAAATCGCCGAAGATCTATGCCTCGGATTCCGGCCTGGCATGCCATTTGGCGGGGATCCAAGAATTGGGAGCCCAAGAACCGCTCACCGGGGCTCTCTTTGAGACCTTCGCCGCCCAGAACCTGGCAAGCCTCCTCTCCACTCATTCTCCACAATCCCAACTGATGTTTTGGAACGTCCAGGGGCGGCATGAGGTGGACTTTGTTATCGAAACCAGCCGCACGATCACCGCCCTGGAAATTAAAGCAGCCAGCCGTTGGGGCCAAAGTGACCTCTCCGGGTTGAAGGCGTTCCTTGACGCCACACCCCAATGCCAAGCCGGGATACTGGCCTACAACGGAACGGAAGCCGTCCGCCTCGACAAACGTCTTTGGGCCCTGCCTCTCAGAACCGTCCTCGCTTGATTCTTTTTCTATTCCCTGTTACACTCTGAGCGAAAGTCTTTAATTTCCCCCTGAGGTGCCGTTATGAAGGACATCCGTGTGATGATCAGCAGCGCTCTTTTCCTGGTCTTTTCCCTTGCATCGCTCTGGGCCGGGGTGCCCAACCGCATCGTCTATCAAGGCCGTCTGGCCAAATCCGGAGTCTCCGTCTCAGGCCCCCACGTCTTCGTGGCCCGGTTCATAGGCACCGACGGCAAACAGCTCTGGAGCAGCGGCAACCTCAACGTCACCCTCCCGGTCACAGGGGACTTCACCCTCACCCTGGAACCCACCGGCATTAACT
>JACQPF010000219.1 GCA_016207625.1 Elusimicrobiota bacterium
ACGGGCGGCCTGGAGGGCGTTCGTCACCGGATAATTTTTCCGGTTGTTGCTGAACACGATGAATTTCCTTCGCGGGAAGCCTTCCGCCTCCAAAACGCTCTTCACCAATTCACGGACTTCCTTCTCGCTGTAGAGGTAGTCGTATTTTTCGGCGACCGTGGGAGACTTCCCATGCAGCTGAGACAGCCACCCCTCGACGTTCCGCCCGTGGCAACGCAGAACGAAAACGGAACTCGTGGCCTTGGCGACGCGCGGCATCCAGGGCCCGTCCACGCCCACGTGGGCCAGCCCGTGGTCGGTCAAAAACCGCAGCGCGTCACCGGTGTTCTGCGGGATCCAGCTCCTATGGCGGAATTCGACGGCGATGGGCCAGCCGGGAAGTTTCCGGGGAAGCCCCGCCAAATACGCCAGGGACTCCGGAGAGTATTTCATCCAAGGCGCGAGTTGGAAGAGGATGTACCCGATCTTTCCCGACCGGGAAAGCGGCTGAAGCGCGGCGCGAAACGCCTCGAACGCCGCCTCCAGGGCCGCCGGGGGAAAAAGGTTCCAGGCGATCTGCCCGCGCGCGTTGAGGGGAACATCTCCCCGGAAGAACCGCGTGAACTCCCTCGGCAAGCTGCGCGCGTCGGCGTGGTGGCCCGTCATGGGCGCCCAGGCCTTCACGGCGAAAAGGAAATCGCGCGGGGTCCTCTCGCTCCAAAGGGCCGCGTTCCGTTCCGACGGAAGAGCGTAGTACGTGGAGTTCACCTCCACGAAAGAAAAGAACTCGCCGTACCATTTCAGGCGCTCCTCGGCGGTCATCGTCTTCTTCGGGTAGAACTGTCCCTCTTTGATCAGATCGGCGTCCGTCCAAGACGCGCATCCGGCGCGGACTTCCATCCCCATCGGCGGCCCTCCATGACTCATTCATATTTTGGATATCGCCCTTTTCCCCATTTTATCTTTTCCCGGGAGGAAACATGAAGAGCTCACGGCCGAATCTCTTGTTCGCGGCGCTTCCGATCTCTTTGACTTTTCTCGGTTGCGCCGAAATGCTTTCCCGCCGGTTGATCCGTCAAGAAACGATGCCTCCGGAGGAAGGCGCCTATGTCTCCAGCCTTGCCGTCCTGCGTCCGCCCTCGGCTTCCCCGGCCGGGGCGTTGACGGCGTTGTTCGTGCATTGGGGGCTTGACGCGGCTCAAGGGGAAATCCGCCGGCAGGTGGTCAGCCCCGGCCTGGGCGGGACCATCGGATACGACTTGGCGCGCTATGCGCAAAGCCGGGGCCTTTTCGCCATGGAAGCCTATTTTCTGGACACGGCGGTCCTCGATGTGTTGCTCGAGCAAAACATCCCGGTCCTGGTGCGGTTCGGCTCGGGAGGTTTGGATCATTGCGCCCTGGTGCTGGCGCATGACCGAAAGCAGGGGCTGTGGATCGTCTTGAGCGAGGACCGTTCCGGCGGGCCGATCCGCGATAAACTTTTCCGGAGGGCGTGGGACCGGGCGGGCCGTTGGGCGTTCTTCGTCTTCCCGCCGGAGATGCAAGTGACCGGCTTGGGCGCCGCCCGCCATCTGCGCATCGCTGAGCTATTAAAAGGCACGGGCCGGCCGTCGGCCGCGCTCCGGCATATGGAGGAAGCCTTGCGAAGCCGGTCCCAAGACCTGCGCCTCTGGCTCCTCGTCGGACAAGAGCGCCTGCTCCTCGGCCGGCCGGGCCCCGCCGAAGCCGCATATCGCCAAGCCGTCCGGCTGGACCCGTCCCATCCCGAGGCCTACCGGCGATTGTCGGAGCTCCTGATGAAGAACCCGTCCCGCCGGCCCGAGGCGGAGTTCCTGGCGCGGGAAGCGGTGGCCCTCTGCCTCCTCCAAGAGCGCCGGTCCCTGGATCTTTGTTACGCCCTGGAAACCTTGGGAAAGGTTCTTCAAGAGCAAGGCCGGGTCCAGGAGTCCCGCTCCGCCTTCCGAGCGGCCCTTGCCTCCATCCCGCCTGACGCCCCCCTCGCCAAAGCCATCCGCAAACACATCCCGTAGGCTCGGGGCGTATTCCCGAAATAAATTTGTTACAATACGTGTCAACAATGTCATGCGCCACCATGCCGATAGGCTTGGTCCCTGTTGGTCGGAAGGGAGAGGGGCCGAGTGTTGATCTTTTTCGCCGTCCTTTCCCACCTTGCCGCTAGGCAAGGTCCCAGTTGGTAGGATGGGAGAGGGAAAGGACGGCGCGGCGGCGCCAGAGGATGTCTGATTTTATGCCGCCCTTGCGCAGAGCGCAAGGACAGGCAAGCGGCGCCAGAGGCGCCGAATTCCTTGCCGAGGTAGCTCAACTGGCAGAGCAATGGTTTTGTAAACCATAGGTTGTGGGTTCGACTCCCATCCTCGGCTGATTTTTTATGGATAGAAGGAGGCCGACTCCCGACCGCGCTAGCGGAAGTGCCGCGGGGGAGCGGCCATCCTCGGCTGATTTTTTAATAAGGAGGACTCCGCACATGAAAAGATCCTTTGCAGGCCTTTTCTCTTTCTTCTTGCTGGGCTGCGGCACGATGCCTGTTTCTTCGCAAAGCGATCCCGCCCAAACGGAAACTCAGGCCATCCGGGCCAACGCGGAGGTGGCCCCCCGGCTGATCAACCTCCTGACCCGCATCGACCAGCGGCGGCGCGACCCGCGCGATTTCCAGGAAACCGCCCTGCGCGACCTTGTCACCCTCACCACGCCCGCCGGCTACCGCGTGAAAAACCGTTATTTGGAAATGGGCGTTCCCCTGGCGCAGGCTCTTTCCTTCTCGCAAGACGAGCAGCTTCGCCAGCGGTTGGTGGAAGCGGCCCGGTGGACGAACAACCCCCGAGCGCGTTCGGAAGCGCTCATCGGCCTGGCGAAGCTCAAGAACCC
>JACQPF010000220.1 GCA_016207625.1 Elusimicrobiota bacterium
ACATCGGCGAAGGTGATCTTTTGCTTCTTGCCGGACTGCAGCTTGGCCCGGGAGCGCCCGAACGCGAGGGCCTGTTTTCCCCCGCCTTGCATCTGGCGGATGATGATGAGCCACCACAGGAAGAAGAAGAGGCCGATCCACAGGGCGTTCATGAGGAGCGCGTTCACCCAACTGCGCTCCACCTCGCCGGAGAAGCGTTCCACGCCGGCGCGCTCCAGGTCTTTCACGAGGTCCGGGTCGTTGAGGGGGATGGTTTTGAAGGGGGAGCTCTTCCCGGCTTCGGTCTGGTAACGGCCGCGAATGAGATCTTCCCGCACGCGGACCTCTGCGATCTGGCCCGAATGCAGGAGGCGCTTGAATTGGGAGTAGGCGATCTCCTCCTCTCCCACGCGGGCCTGTCGCGCGCTTTGAATGAAGAAGAGAATCCCCGAGAACACGAGGATCCAAAGCAAAAGATTCCGTCCGTTACCTTTCATTGAGCCTCCAAAATATCCGATGGGTCTTCCCCGCGTCTTTTAGCGCAAACCCCGCCCCGGCGGATGAAACTGGGTCGCAGCACGCCGATGAAAGGAAGATTGCGGAATCGCTCCGCGTAGTCGAGACCATATCCTACAACAAATTCGTCAGGAATGGAGAAACCGAGATAATCCAGAGCCACCGGGATCCGGCGGCAGGCCGGTTTGTCCAAAAGGGCGCAGACTTTCAGCGATTTAACGTGATGAGCCGCCAGAAGGCCTTTAATGTAATTCAAAGTGAGTCCGGTGTCCACTATATCTTCAACAAGCAAGACGTTCTTTTGTTCCGGGCTTTCGCGCAAGTCCATGGTCAGGCGGACCTCCCCGGACGATTCGGACCCGGCGTACGAAGACACCGCCAGGAAATCCACCGCGCAGGGGACGGAAATGGCCCGGATGAGGTCCGCAAGGAAGACGACGCTCCCTTTTAAAACGGAGACGAGGACGACTTTTTCTCCCCGATAATCCCGCGAAATCCGCCGGCCCAGTTCCTTGACGCGGCGCTGGAGAACCGTTTCAGAGAGGAGCACCCGTTCAATGTCCGGCCATTTCTTCATGGGGCCCGTTTTTCGGCCGCGATTTCCAGGATCCGCCGGGTGGACGGCGTTAGCTTCACGCGATCCGACAATCGATGCCCCACCACCCAGACGATCCCCCGCCGGTCTTCCAGGAGGGGAACCCGCGCCCGTTCTTCCGGCGGGACCTTTTCATCCACGAAGAAATCCTGCAATTTCTTGCGGCCCTTGAGGCCCAGGGGCGTGAACCGGTCACCGGGCCGCCAAGCCCGGCAGCGAAGCGATGAGATTGAAAGCCGGTCACCATCCGTGTAAATGCGATTGCTTCGGCGTTTCCATCCCGGCGGCGGAGCGGCGACAAAACGGGTGCGGAACTCCCACAACGCGCGCGATCTTGAGGACGCGGGCTCAATCGAAATGCGCCCAGGCACAGGAATGCGGCATGAGCGGCGTGATGAAAAGGGATGACGTGAAGGCCGTTCTGGAGGAGGATTGGCCCGACTCTCTTTTTGATGGAAAATAAGGAAGCGGGCGCTTTTCTCAACCCAGCCGCCGGGCAAATGGACCGTTTGCCCCGCCGGGGACGTCTTCGCAAAAGACCGGAGCCTTTCCACGGCGCGAAAATCCAGAAAATCAATGAGGGAACGGAGGATCCGTCTTTGCTTCGCTTTATGATATCTAAAAAAGAGCCCCAGATCAAGAGCGGCCGAAGCGTCTTTTCGGGGACGGAGGAGCCTTCGGCCCTCCGGGCCGCCGACTGTCCCCGCAGCACTGCGGAGAGGACGGAGGAGCCTTCGGCCCTCCGGGCCGCCGACTGTCCCCGCAGCACTGCGGAGGGGACGGATGAGACGGGGAGACGTCTTTTTCAAGAGATCGAGCCAAAAGGTTTCTTCGTCCCTTTGGATTTCCGCCAAACGGGCCACCCGCTCAAAGAAGCCGGGACGCAGTTTCTCCCATTTCGTCAATATCGGGCGAATTTGGTTGCGAAAAAAGAGGGGCTGACGGTTGGTGGCATCCACCCGGAAAGGGATCCGGCGTCGGCGAAGATACCCCAGGATCTCTCGGCGCTCGACATCCAGGAGGGGACGGAGGAGCTTCAATCCCGCGCCCGCAGCGGGCCACGGCCAATCCGCCGCGGGGTTCATCCCGCCCAACCCGGGGGGGCCGGAGCCGCGGATGAGGTTGAGGAAAACCGTTTCCACTTGGTCATTCTGCGTGTGGGCCGTGAGCACGACCGCGCATCCCTGCGAGCGGGCCATGCGGGCGAGGGCCTGGTAACGCAAGATCCGGGCCGATTCCTCCAGGCCCCGCCGGTGTTTCCGCGCCCAGGCGCGCACGGGCGCCCGGGCGATGATGCAAGGGACGCCCCATATTCGGGCGCGGCGGAGCACGAAAGACGCATCCGCTCGGGACGCTTTCCCGCGAAGGCCGTGGTCGACGTGGCCGATCGCGTAAGACCCTCCCGCCTGCTTCCGCCACCGTTCCAGGAGGTCCCAAAGGGCCATGGAATCGGGGCCGCCGGAGACGGCGGCCAAAAGACGCCGGGGTTTGTCTCCCAGCAGAGATTTCAACGTTTCAAAAAATGAGGGATAGAGGTCCCATCCGTGCGGCATTATTTCGTGGTCATCACGTAGACGCCGTCCCAGTCTTTGGGAGGGGGAGCGGCGGCATAATCTCGGCAACGTTCCATGTAGAGGAGGGACGGCCCATCTTCCGGCAGGACCTCGCCGACTTTCTTGAACTTTTCCAGGGCTTTCTCAAATTTGCGGTCGTAATAGAAATTTAATCCGTCTTGGTAAAGGGCGAAGGCTTTTTGCCGGTCCGGCGTCAATTGGCCTTTGCGGGCGAGGAGCTCGAACACCTTGATGGGAATGGTTTTCCCTTTCACGCGCAACAGGTCGAGCACGCGCACTTCGATGTCGTCCTTGGCCTCTTCACAAGTGAACTCCGAGATCATGATGTGGGTGTGGTAAGGCTTGTTGGCCCCTTCCAGGCGGGACGCGAGGTTCACCGTGTCGCCCATGACGGTGTAGTCGAAACGGGTCTTGGAGCCCATATTGCCCACGTGGACGACGCCGGTGTTGATGCCGATGCGGCAGTCGATGAAGGGCAGCCCTCTCTCGGCGAACCTCTTTTGGAGGACGGCCAGCTGCTCCATTTGGTCCAACGCGGTGAAACAGGCCAGGCTGGCGTGGCGGGGCTGCTCGATGGGGGCGTTCCAGAAGGCCATGATGGCGTCCCCGATGTATTTGTCCACCACGCCGTCGTGTTTCAAGATGATGTCGCTCATCTCGGTGAGGTATTCGTTGAGCACTTCCACGAGCTGGGCGGACCCCATCGATTCCGACAGGGTCGTGAACCCGACGAGGT
>JACQPF010000221.1 GCA_016207625.1 Elusimicrobiota bacterium
CCGCCCTTCAAGACCGCGTGCGGTTCCTGGGGCATGCCCCGGACGGTTTTTTGCCGTCCCTCTACGCCGCCGCCGACCTGTTCTTATTCCCTTCTCTCTACGAAGGGTTCGGCATCCCCGTCCTTGAGTCCATGGCCGCGGGGACGCCCGTCATCACGTCCACGGCGCCCAGCCTGCCGGAGGTGGGCGGAGGGGCGGCCCTGACGGTGGAGCCGACGGACGACAACGCCTTAGCCCAGGCCATCGCGCGGGTATTGACCGACGGAAAATTGCGAGACCGGCTCGTTCAAGCCGGCTCTGAGCGCGTCCGCCATTACGGCTGGCGAAAATCGGCCGAAAAACTTTTGGAAGCGTTGCGGAGCTTGTCGAAATGATCGTCTTGGACGCCCGAATGGCGGGCCATTCCGGCATCGGCACCTACATCCGCGGGCTTCTTTCCGGTTTCTCGGAGGAGCAACTCCGGCGGATCACTCTTTTGGGCGATCCTCGACAGCTCGCCCGCATCCCCTGCGCCCTCGTCGAAGCCCGTGAGAGCGTTTACGGCCTGGGCGAGCAGATCAAAATGCCCGGGCGCATCCGGAAGCTCTCCCCCGCGCTGCTCCACGTTCCCCACTACAACATTCCGGTGTTCTACAAAGGGAAAACGGTCGCCACGGTTCACGACCTGATCCACCTTCTTTTCCCGCAATTTTCGCGGACGCCCCTCGCGCGCCTCTACGCCCGGTGGTTCCTCGACCGCGTGGCCCGCTCGAGCGTTTGCGTCATGTCGGACTCCGAGCGCACCCGCCAAGACCTGATGCGTTTGGGCGCGCCGGCCGAAAAAGTCCGCGTCGTCCCTTTGGCCATCGATGAGGTTTACCGTCCGGTCCCCCCGGAAGAAGCCCGCGCCCATTGGAAAGAGCTCAACCTCTCGCCCGGGTATATCCTTTATGTGGGAAATATTCGTAAAATCAAGAACGTGCCGCGCCTGTTGAAGGCCTATATCCTTCTTCGGCATAAGTTCCCGGACTGTCCGCCCCTGGTGCTTGTGGGGCGGGACCAAATCCCCGAGGACACGGCGCCCTATCGGGAGAACCGTTCCATTCGCTTCCTTGGCGAAGTCAAACGGGAAAGCTTGCCGGCGCTCTATTCCGGGGCGGCGTTTTTTGCGTTCCCGTCGCTTTACGAAGGGTTCGGGCTTCCCCCGCTGGAAGCCATGGCCTGCGGGTGTCCCGTGGTTTCCTCGACGGGCGGATCTCTGCCGGAAGTGCTGGGCGGGGCCGCGCTTCTCGTCGATCCCGTAGACACCGAGGCCCTGGCGGAAACCATGGGAAAGGCGCTGGCCGACGACGCGCTCCGCCGGGACCTGCGCGCGAGGGGTCTTGAGCACGTCCGGCGGTATTCATGGAAGAACACGGCCCAAAAAGTGTTCCAAATTTACGAGGAGGCGATTCGACAATGAAAAAGGCTCTCATCTGCGGCGTTTCCGGCCAGGACGGGGCGTATCTGGCCCGGTTTCTCCTCTCCCGGGGTTATGACGTTTACGGCACCTCCCGGGACGCCCAAATGTCGTCGTTCTCCAACCTCAAGGTTTTGGGGATCCGGGACCAGGTCAAAGTGGAGTCGACTTCGCTCAATGATTTCCGGAGCGTTTTTCAAGTGCTGACCAAGGTCAAACCCGATGAGGTGTACAACCTCGCGGGCCAGAGTTCCGTCGGGTTGTCTTTCGAACAGCCCGTGGAGACTTTGGAAAGCATCGCGGGAGGGGCGTTGAACCTCCTGGAAGCGATCCGTCTCTTAGGTCATCCCATCCGGCTGTACAACGCGGGATCCAGCGAATGCTTCGGAGACACGGGAGAAGCCCGCGCCGACGAAAACACTCCTTTCCGGCCGCGCAGTCCCTACGGCGTGGCCAAAGCGGCGGCGATTTGGGAGGTGGCGAACTACCGGGAGGCCTACGGGCTTTTCGCCTGTTCGGGCATCCTCTTCAACCATGAATCGCCCGTCCGGCCCGAGCGTTTCGTCACGAAAAAAATCGCCGCCGCCGCCGGACGCATCGCCCGCGGCTCGAAAGAAAAGCTGCGCCTGGGCAACCTGTCCATCCGGCGGGATTGGGGCTGGGCGCCGGAATACGTCGAGGCCATGTGGGCCATGCTTCAGCAGGGGAAACCCGAGGATTTCGTGATCGCCACGGGCGAGACCCACAGCTTGGAAGAATTCGTGGCGGAGTCTTTCTCCTGCGCGGGACTGAATTGGCGGGACCATGTGGAAACGGACCCGGAACTCCTCCGGCCCGCCGATATCCCCGTCAGCAAAGCCAACCCCGCCAAGGCCGAAAAAGCCCTGGGCTGGCAGGCCCGCTCCAAAATGCATGACGTGGTGAAATTGATGATGCAGTCTCAAAAATGAAAGTTGCGCTGATCCACGATTGGCTCACCGGCATGCGTGGTGGGGAGAAAGTGCTGGAGGTCCTCTGCCGGGTTTTTCCCGAGGCCGACGTTTACACCCTCGTCCATGTGC
Organism: Elusimicrobiota bacterium; assembly: GCA_016207625.1. Taxonomy (GTDB): domain Bacteria; phylum Elusimicrobiota; class Elusimicrobia; order FEN-1173; family FEN-1173; genus JACQPF01. The sequence continues at coordinate 2,500 of JACQPF010000221.1, forward strand.
CGGGGAGCGTTTCAAAAACCATCGAGTCCCACCGCATCGTTCCCTCTGTTTTGCAGAAATTCCCGGGCATAGAGAAACGGTACCGCCACGCGCTCCCCCTCATGCCCTGGGCCGTCCGGCGGTTTGACCTTTCGGGCCATGACCTGATCATCTCCTCCAGCCATTGCGTGGCCAAAGGCGTGCGCCGCCCGCCGAACGCGCTGCACATTTGCTATTGTCATTCCCCCATGCGCTACATTTGGGACCAGTTCGACGATTACTTCGGCCCCGGCCGCGCCTCCGGGCCCGTCCGCGCAGCCATGTCGCTTTTGCGCAGGCCCCTCCAGCGCTGGGACATCGCCTCCAATTCGGGCGTGGACGCCTTCATCGCCAATTCCCACAACGTGGCTTCCCGGATCAAGAGGTTTTACAACCGGGAGGCGGACGTCATCCATCCTCCGGTGGATCTGAGCCGTTTTCCGC
>JACQPF010000200.1 GCA_016207625.1 Elusimicrobiota bacterium
GAAGGGAAAGGTGCTTTCAAAGAGGAGCTCGTAACCTGCGGCGGCGTCGACCTGGACCAGGTGAATTTCAAGACGATGGAGAGCCGGGTCTGCCGGGGTCTCTATTTCGCCGGCGAGGTTTTGGACATTGACGGCGTCACGGGAGGATTCAATTTTCAGAGCGCCTGGACCACCGCCTGGCTGGCCGGAAAAGCCATGGCGGAGGCCCAATCTTTGTCGCAAACATGCTAAAATCCTCCCCAACCGCACGACCCTTGGGAGGATTTATGTTCAACGGAAAAAAAGCTCTTTTCATGGTTTCCGCCATGACGCTGGCGACCAATTTTGTTTCTGCGGAGTTGAGTTCAAAGGCCAAGAGGGCTGAAAAACTGGCCGCCACAGGTAAAACAGTGGAGGCCATGGAAATCTACAAAGAGCTCATGGGAAAAAGCCCTCAAAAAGAACCGGCTCTCGTGAAAGAGGGAAAAGAGGGCATGGCGGCCCTTCTGCTGGTTCAGGCCAAAGAGTCTTTTGACGCGGGCAGCTTTTCGGACGCCAAGGTCAAAGCCCAAAACATACTCGCCGATTACGAAAACACGCCTTCCATTAATGAGGCGGCCAAAGTGATGGTCATGTCGCAACTGGAACTGTCGAAACGGCTCATTGAATCCAAGAAGTACGAGGACTGCATCTCTCAAAGCAAGGACGTGAAAAGCAAGATCCCCGCCGGCAACGACGCTCTGGCCATGGAGATCGATAAGGGATTGTCCAAGCTCTCCGGCGATCTCCTGGCCGCCGCCGAAGAGAACATCAAATTGGAGAAGTTCGAGCCGGCGCAAAAACTCCTGGAAACCGCCGCGGCGTCATCCGTTGAAAAAACGCATTCCGCCAAATGCCGATATACGCTGGGGAAATGTTTCCGGCTTTCCAACCAATTCGATAAAGCCATCGAAGCTTATCAGGACGTCACGACGAACTTCAGCGACACGCCTTTCGCGGCATCCGCCCACGCCGACTTGTTCCTGGTTTATCAACGGCTGGAGAGCCGCCAAGACGCTCTGGACAGCATCAAGCAGGCGGTTCAGCTGGTTCCTGAAAACAGCGATTATCTTTTCAAGGAAGCCCAGGCGTATCAAGCCTTGGGAAAAACCGAAGAGGCGCAGAAGGACGCTGCGAAAGTGATTGACCTCCTTCAAGCCGAAATCCCCAAGACCTACATCAACAAGGAAAACCTCCAATACAAAATGGGTCAAGCCCATTTGATTTTGGGACAGGACACGGAGGCGGCGGTTGAATTCGATAAGGCCCTGGCCAGGAACCCCAACATGCTTGAGGCGAGGAAGGGGCTGGCCCAGGCCCAGTTCAGCGATAAGAACTTTTCGTCGGCGATCGGCACCTACGATGCTTTGATCAAGACGTTCACGAACGAGTTCAATGATGCCAACGACAAGTTGTCCAAGGAAAAAACCTCGGATGAGCGGGCCAAGAGGGTGGAGGATTTGCGAAAGGACATCGCCTATTTTCACTTTCAAAAAGGCCTGTCCTATGAACAGCTCGGCGAATTCGACAAAGCTTTGGCGGAATGCCGCATTGGGTTGGAAGGCGTGTCCACTCAGGAAGCCGCGGCCACTCAAAAACGGATTCAGCTCGCTCAAGAAGCCGCGCAGAAAAAAGCCGAACCCGTGGCGCCGGCTCCACCGGAACCGGCCGCCGCTCAGTAACAAACCTCATCCTCTTCCCGGCAATCCAAAGGGAGCGTGGAAGCGTATAATAAGGAGAGGAGGATGAAAATGGACAAACCGCCGGTTGTTCTTTCCCTGGTTCTGGCTGTGATCGTCGTTGTTGGCGCCGGTCTTTTGCGGGCCGGCCAGGAGGATCCCATGATCCGCAGTAAGCTCACGCCCGAGCAATACCATGTCGTCCGGGAAAACGGTACGGAACCGCCCTACCGCAACGCCTATTGGGACAACCACGAAGAGGGCCTGTATGTGGACGTTGTGTCCGGGGAGCCCCTCTTCAGCTCCCGCGATAAATTCGATTCAGGGACCGGTTGGCCGAGCTTCACCGCCCCGGTGGAGAAAGAGCGCATCGTCGAGAAGACGGACCGCACGCTCTGGATGAAACGGACCGAAGTCCGCTCCAAAGAAGGCGATTCGCACCTCGGCCACGTCTTCCCCGACGGTCCCGCTCCCACCGGCTTGAGGTATTGCATCAATTCCGCCGCGCTGCGCTTCATTCCCGTTGACCAACTGGAGGCCGAGGGATACGGAAAGTATCTCCCTCTTTTTGGCCGGAAGGCCGGACGCTAAGCGTTGCTGACGGCGGTCAGGAACTCCTTGTTGGAAGGATAACTGTGAAGCTGGTCCACGAGCTCTCGGGCGGCGTCCACGGGGCTCATTTGCGACAAGGCCCGCCGCAACTTCCGGACGGCTTCGAGCTCGCCGGGGTCAAGCAGAAGTTCTTCTTTGCGGGTTCCGCTCCTGGCGATATCGATGGCGGGGAAAATCCTTTGCCCCGAGATCTCCCGCGACAAGAAAATTTCACTGTTCCCGGTCCCCTTGAATTCCTCAAAGATCACGTCGTCCATGCGGCTGCCGGTCTCCACCAGGGCCGTGGCCAGGATCGTCAAAGAACCGCCGTCCTCGATCTTGCGCGCGGCGCCGAAGATCCGTCGGGGGACCTCAAGCGCCCCGGCGTCCAAGCCGCCGGAGAGCGTTCGGCCGCTCGACCGCCTTTGGGCGTTGTGCACCCGCGCCAGGCGGGTGAGCGAGTCGATGACGATCATGATGTTTTGTCCCGCGCCCGCTTCCCGGATGGCCTGCCGCATCAGCGTGTCCGCCATTTGGACATGGTGATCGTAGCTCTCGTCCGAAGAGGACGCGCGCACCTCGGCCGCCACGCTCCGTTTGAAATCCGTCACTTCCTCGGGCCTTTCGTTTATTAACAGGCAATACAACTTGATCCCCGGCTGGCTTTTCGTGACGGCGTTGCAAATATGTTTCAGGAACGTCGTCTTGCCCGATCCGGGCGGAGCCACAATGTAGCCGCGCTGGCCCATGCCGATGGGGGCCACGAGGTCCATGGCCCGCATCGTCAATTCCGCGCTGCCTTCCTCAAGACGGATGCGGGGCGAAGGGTCCACGGCCTTTCCGGCATAAAACCGGCGCTCAGATTCGTCCTGCCTACGGATGACGTCCATTTGTTTTTTCCTCTCATGGTTTTTGAATCTACGGGTCGGTATGGGCACAGAGTATACAAAAGTTGTATGACGATTTGTTGATGCCGTTCTCACGCGTTACGGACCTTGACCTTTGGAGATAGAAGGTATTAAATAAAAAGAGAAGCCACAGAGCGGAAAACCGCTGAGGAGGCGCTATGAAAATCTTGAAACCCAAAGTGCATGGCGTGCTGGACTACGTTGTCGGTATTTTTTTGCTGTTGTCTCCAAGTCTTTTCGGCTTCAGCCAAATCCCGGCGGCGTTGTGCTATGTGTTCGGCGCGGCCGTCCTGGGATTGAGCCTGCTCACAGCCTACCCCTTGGGCGCAATCAAATTCATTCCGTTCACAGTCCATGGATCCGTGGAGCTCATCTCTTCTTTCGTGATGGTTTTCGCTCCGGGGCTGTTCGGGTTCAGCGGTGAGTCCGGCGCGCGGGGTTTCTTCATCACCGCGGGAGTGGCCCTGTTCCTCGTCTGGCTCCTGACCGACTACAAAGCCGCCGGGCCGAAAGCCGGCATGAAGCCGGAGCGAGTGCAGGAAAGAGAGAGGGAAACGGTCTTAGGCAAGCGGTAATTCGTGAGCGCGCGCGGCTCCCTGCGCCCGCGGAACGTCGTCGAGCCGTTCCGCCTGGGAGGGTTCAGCCGCCCCCGGTTTTCCGGTTGAATATGGATCGCGCAAACCCGGCCTTCTCGTGGCTGTGCCCGGGATGGTCGTGCCCTGCGTGATGCCCGTGCTCATCCTTGCCGCTTTTCTTCTCTTCCGTCCCTACGGGCGGAATCTCCGCTTTTTGCAGGCGTTTCCGTTCCGCTTCTTCATCCTGAGCCAAGTGGCACTTTTTATATTTCTTCTTGGAGCCGCATCGGCAAGGATCGTTCCGGCCCAAAAGGAAGGCGGCGGGCTCTCCTTCTGCTGAGGGTAAAAGTTTTGAAACAATTTTCTCAAGCCCCATGGTCTTGTCTCCTTTTCATTGCATAAATCTCTCCGGGTATTTTAACAATTATAAGGTTTCCTGAACATGGACCCATGCGCCCCCGTAAAGGTATTCCCCTTCACCGGCCATGGAAGTGCTATCTTTAATAGATAGGCACCTCTCCACGAAAACCGGTCGACGGCGGCCTCGTTTTTCAGAAACCCGCCCCCTTGAGCTCTCGATCCGCGAGCTGACACCAACTATAGCCGTTTCCGGCACCCTGTGGCAGTAAGTCCGCGCGGAGGGGCTGAAAGGAGCTTCGTGAAATTCTCATTTTTACATACCCAATTAACGATGATGGAACGCCTCAGCTATGGCTTTGTCTTGCTCCCGGTCCTCAGTGAAATCATGGAACGCGGCCAACTGCCTTACACGGGGCGCGAATTCACCACCGAAATCCTCATGGGGCTTGTGATCACCCTCTATATCCTCATCCTGCATCGCGTCCACAAGAAGTTGGTCAAGCTTGAAGAGTCGAGATCCCGCCTCGTGCAGTTGCTCGTTCACGACCTCAAAAATCCCATCACGGGCGCCTTGGGGTCCATTTCCTCCCTCATCCAGGATTCCAACGATCCCCACCAACGAAACAAGCTTTTGAACATCGCATTGATCAATTGCCGTTCGGAGATCACGTTGATCGACCAGATCCTGGAAATCGACCGCTTGGAAATGGCCGAACTGTCGCCGCGCAAACAACGGGTTCATATCCAGGCCTTTTTGGATTCCTGCGTAAACGAAATCACGGGAACCGCCATCTTTAAAGACATCCATGTTTCAAAATCCAACACTTCCTCGTCGGCCCACCTCGAGGCCGACCCGGACCTGTTGAA
>JACQPF010000204.1 GCA_016207625.1 Elusimicrobiota bacterium
CTCACGTGGATGGACGCGAAAGTGAACAAGGAGCTTGTCACCGCCCGCACAGGCAAGCCCGTCGAGATTCAGGCCCTCTGGTACAATGCGCTTCAGTTCGTCACGGAACTGGAAATGAAATACGGCGAAAAGACCCGCGGGTATGAGCAGCTTGCCTCCATCGCGAGGATGTCTTTCAACCAAAAATTTTGGAATGAGGCGGGGCAATACCTCTTCGACCGCGTGGAAGGGCGTGACCGGGACCCCGCCGTCCGTCCCAACGCTTTGTTCGCCATCAGCCTCCCGTACGAAATCCTCGAGCAGGGGCGGTTCCGGGCCGTCGTGGATACGGCCTGGCGGGAACTTTACACCACCTACGGGCTCCGCACCCTGTCGCCGAAAGATCCCGCCTATCAAGGCCGCTACGGCGGTCCGCTGGAGAAACGGGACAGCGCCTACCACCAAGGCCCGGTCTGGCCCTGGCTTTCGGGGGCGTTCTTAACCGCTTATGTCAAAGCTCACGGGTCCTCGGAAGAGACAAAGGCCCAGGTGCGCGGGTTCCTGCATCCGTTCTTGAACCATCTTTCCGAGGCCGGGCTGAGCAGTATTTCTGAACTGTATGACGGCGACCCGCCCCATTTCCCTCAAGGCTGCCCGGCGCAAGCCTGGAGCGTCGGGGAGATCCTGAGGGTCCTCTGGGAGGAGAGCCTTGTTTTGTGACGTTTGCAAACCGGTTGTTTTTCTCGCCGGCGCCCTCCTCGTCCTGACTCCCTCGCTGCAGTCTCTCCCCATGTTCCGGCAACTGTTCGAATCCAAGGCAAACTACAAGGTGAATTGCACGCTTTGCCATCAACCCAAAGACGGGCGGCTGACGCCCTACGGGCACGAATACCTCCGTCTGGGCGGAGGCCGCGAAGCGCTTCAGGCCATGGACGTCATGGACCCGGACCGGGACGGTTATTCTTCCCAGGAAGAAATCCGGACCTTTTCCAATCCGGGAGATTCCCGCTCGGCGCCGAGACATGTGGGGGATTGGCTGGCGGAGATCCGGTCTACGCCGGCGCCGAAGAAGGCGTTGTCCGAGGTGTTCGGCCGGAGTTATTCCTGCCAATTGGTGGAAAAAAAACTCTCGGATGCGCAGGCGCATGACGCGGAGCAGTTCATCAAGGGTAAACTCCTGGACGAAGACCGGTTCTTGACGATTTTCGTTATTCAGAAATGGCTGCCCCCTCTGGAGAGACGGTCCGACGAGCGGAAGGAAGCCCCCTTTGTATGGCACGCCGCCTACGCTTACTGGGGAGACAAAAAGCTGTCGGTTTTGTTGGTCATCCTGGGACCGAACTCCACGCTTCGCGCCGTGAGAGCGGTGCGGATTGACGGCGACCAACGTTTCGCCAAGGAAGACTACTTGAAGCAATTCATGGGGAAAACCTATACGACACTGCAGGGCGTAACCGCGCCGCGAGGCGCGGAGGCTGAAAACGCCAAGGTCTTGGCGGCCGTAAAGAAAGCCATGAAGATCATCGACCTTTCGAAAAACGAGGTGAAATGATGATCGATCCATCCCTGGGGTTCGGCGCGGCGCTCATCGCCGGTCTCATCAGTTTCATCAGCCCATGCGTTTTGCCGTTGATTCCCGTTTTCATGACCTATTTGACGGGGATTTCCTTCGAAGACCTGACGGAATCGAAGGGGCCGGGGATCGCTCCGGGGATTCCGCTTTTCCATGTGCTGGCGTTCGTCACGGGGTTCTCAACCGTATTCATCCTTTTGGGGGCCAGCGCCACAAGCCTGGGGCGGATCCTGTTTTCCTATCAAGAATGGTTCGCCCGGGTGGGCGGCGCCGTCGTCGCCTTGTTTGGCCTGTTCATGACGGGGATGATCCCCCTGGCGTTCCTGCAGAAAGATCTTCGGGTTCATTTGCGGAGGAAGCCCGCCGGCCTCCTCGGGTCCTTCATCGTGGGCGGGACGTTTGCGTTCGGCTGGACGCCCTGCGTGGGGCCGGTCCTGGGGTCCATTCTGCTCCTGGCCAGCGAGGCGGAATCCGTCGGACAAGGGATGCTGCTCCTTTCCTTCTATTCGTTGGGGCTGGCCGTGCCTTTCATTCTGTCCGCCCTTCTTTTCAACTGGTTCATCCGTTTGTTCCGGAAGATGGGGCCCCTGTTGATATGGGTCGAGAGGGCCGCTGGCGCGGTCCTTGTGGCCGTGGGGATCCTGGTGGCCACCGGCCAGTTCTCCCGTTTCACAAGCTGGATACTGGTCGTGTCGGAACCGTGGGTGGATTGGCTGGCTAAGAAAGGGATATGAAAATCCGAAAATTGGTTTTGAGCTTGTGTCTTTTTGCTTTTCCGGCAGTCGCCTCCTCTTCTTACATCGTCGCCGTGCCTGTGGCGGATCTGCGCGCGGAGCCCCAGCCGCCTTCGGATGCGGCGGCCTTGAAGAGCCCCTACGACATGGACCCTCTCCAGGAGACGCAATTGCTGTTTGGCGAAGAGGTGCTTGTCCTTGAAGAAAAAGACGCGTGGGTCCGGGTGGAGGCGGTGGAGCAGCCGGAGTACACCCACCATGAAAAATGGGAAGGGTATCCCGGTTGGATGGAGAAGAAACATCTCCAGCCCAAACCCGAGGGGTTTGAGCCCAACGCCGTCGTCGTCCGGCGTTACGCGCGAATTTATGAGGGACCTTCCCGGAAAAGCGGATTCATGGAAATCCCGTTGGGCGCGCGGGTTCAGGTGATGCACAAGAAGGGGTCTTGGGGCCGTGTCCTCCAGCCCGGACAAAACGACGGATGGGTCCGTTTGAAGGACCTTCGCGGGGCGCAGGAATCGCCGAAGGAGATGAAAGTGCTCCGGCGCAGGATCTTGAAAACGGCGAAGTTGTTTCTCGGCGAGCCGTATTTTTGGGGCGGTCGTTCCGGGCATCGAAGCGATCGTCTGGACCGGCCCTCGGGCGTGGATTGTTCCGGGCTGGTGAACCTCTCCTATCGGGCCAACGGCGTCGATATCCCCCGGGACGCCCACGAGCAGTACATGAAATCGACCCCCGTGTCCTATTCGTCGCTAAAATCCGGGGACCTCGTTTTCCTGGCCAAGGCGGAAAACCCCCGTCGCATGTCGCATGTGATGATCTTTATCGGCGGGGACCGGGCGCTGGAGTCCGTCAACGACGCCGACACGGTGAGGCGGGTGACGTTCAAGCGCAAGCTCGGCAAGCGTTTGAAAGACATCGCCCCCATGGAAGTCGTTGGGAACCGCATCGTCTTCCTGGGCAGGCTCCTGCCGGATTAGGCATCTCTCCGTTGAAAACCAGCCCTTATCGCCTCAAATCCGTCCACATTTGCCCCGTCCGATGGCCTCTCCGCCGGCCCTTCGTCACGTCGTTGGGTTCGAAGACGTTTTCGGACAACGTCATCGTGAAGGCGCGTCTTTCCGGCGGAGCCGCCGGCTACGGTGAGGCCTCGTCTTCCATCGCCATGGCGTTTCAGACGGCGGAGAAGATGGCGGCCGCCCTGCGCCGCCTGGCCCATGCTTTTCAGGGAGAGGATGTGCGGGATATGGATCGCTTGACGAAAACCGCCTGGCGGATCGAAGGAGACATGCCCACCGCCGTTTCCGCCTTCGAAGCGGCCCTCTGGGATGCCTTCGCCCGGGCGGAGAAGATCTCTTTTTCAAAACTTTGGGGAAGTCAACGGACGGAGTTGGAGACCCTCCTCACCCTCTCTTGTTTGCCTCCGGAGGAGGTTTATTCCTGCGCCCGGTCGGCGGCGCGCAAAGGGTTTAAGAGGTTGAAGTTGAAGATCAATGGAAAGGATCCGCTCCAAGCGAACCTGGACCGCATCCGGCAAGCGCGGCGCGCCGCGCCGCGGAGCGAGCTGCTTTTGGATGCCAACCAAAGCTTCCGGCCCGAAGGTTTGGCTTCCCTTTTGGAATTTTTTTAAATGACTTTTTGTCTTTGGCATTTGGCGTCACGCGGTACGCTGTGCCGGTTGTACTTGTTGCAATGGCAATTGTCATTGAAAAAGAGGCGGACTACGCGTATAAGCCCACGCACAGC
>JACQPF010000187.1 GCA_016207625.1 Elusimicrobiota bacterium
GTGCCGAGCGCCGAGCCGGGCGTGTAGGTACTGGTCGCCAGGGCGTTGTTCTCAGCCTCGATGGTGCGGAAGTCGGCGTACAGCGAGACCTGGCAGTGGTAGAGATTCGCCCCGCTGACATCGGCCCAGTCGAGGGCCGGGGTGCTGTCGTTCGTAAGCGCTGGATTTGCCATTAGATTTGACTCCCCACGGTTTTAAGCCGCATCCTCTGAAGCGGCGGGACGATGTTTTGCCGGACAAGCTTGTCCCACCTCGCCGCGTCCGCCTCCAAGAAGGTCCCGATTATGTTCACGATTATGGATCCCCCTCCCCCTCCTTTGCTGAGTCCCATGAGGCGGTTCCGGCCTTCCTGGGGGGTGATGCCCATGTCGCGGAACGGGACTATGGCCTCGGGCTGGCCCTCCTCGGCGGCGAGCGCCGCGTCCCCTGACTTCAGGCCGAGAACAAGGGAGGGCTCTTTGATGAGGCCGCCGGAGAGTTTCTTCTTGAGATTCTTCACCAGTTTATGTCCTGTGTTCCCTCCTGTAATGTTCCACAAGCCTGTCTCAATCCCAGACTGCAAGTCAGATTTCCCTTCTTTTTTGCCTGACTGAAAATCGGCGTACAGCAGGCCAGCTCCGCCAAGCCCGGCAAGCCCGGCTCCCAGCCCAGCGCCCAATCCGCCCGTGGCCCCCACGCTGCCTGTGGCCGCGTTCGAAGCCATGATTGCGGCGTCGGCCGTCGCGTTCGCAGTCACCTTCGCAGCGAGGTAAGCGATCCACTTTGCCAGCATCTGGGCGATGACCTGCTCGACAAAGAACTGCAGGACGTTCCGGCCGATCTCCTCCATCTTGTCTTTGAATGACCCGCCGTTCACGATAAAATCTGCCATCCCCCGCGCGAATTCGTCTTTGAGGTTGCCGATGGTTCCGACGAAGACCGAGGACCAGGAGCGCGTTTGCTCCGCCATCTTCACCATCAACTGCTGGTGAAAGGTGGCGGTGTTCTCGAAGGACTCCCTGGCCGCGTCCATGCGTTTCAGATACTCCGAACGGTGGTCCCCGGTGGCCTTCATGGCTGCGGCAACAGCCACCTTTTCCATCTTCGCCCAGTCCACCGAGAGCTGCCTGACCGCGCCGGACTGCTTCTTCACTGCGCCGGTCAGGTCCTCCGTCCCCTGCACCGACCTTTTCAAATCCTCGACATTCTGCTTCACTTCCTTGTTGAACTTGGAGAGCCCGAAAAGCGCGAGAGCGGAGCCCAGGCTTCTTGTGGCCTTGGCGAGGGTGTAGATTTCAACGGCCCACTCCTTGACCCTGTCCACGACGCTTTTTACATGGACCACGAAGTCTGCGGTGTGGCCGACCAAGGTGACCAGTGGCGGCAGCAGGTCCTTTGCGATTGAAATAGCCACCCCGAGAATTGCCATCTTCAGTTTCGCGAGATTGTCATGAAAATCGTCTGCGGCCACCGCGGTCTCCTCGTTGATGACCAGGCCGAGGCGCTCGGCCTCGTTGCCGAGTTGCTCGATGTGCGCCCGCCCGGTGGAGAGAAACGGAATGAGGTCGTACCCGGCGCGCCCGAAGTTCTTGAACGCCAGCTCGGCCCGCTTGGTCGGGTTTTCTGTCTTCGCCATCTGATCAGCCAGTTGCAGCAAGCGCTCCTGGGGGGAGCGGAGGTCGCCGACCTCGGCCATGTGCTTCTGGAGGAATTTGAGACCAGTGGTGAGTGACTGCAGGCTGGCCTCTTCCTGCTCTGCCGCGTATTTCAGCCTGGCCAGGGACTCCACGTTGATGCCGCTCTGCTTGCTGACACGGAGCAGCTCCTCCCCGTAGTCGGCAACAACCTTGACGCTCGCCACCACGGCGCTGGTCACAGCAGCCACACCAACCGCCGCCAGCGTCAAAGGGTTCACCAGGGTCTTCAGCTTGCTGCCGATCCCGCTAACGCCGAACCCGAACTTCTCCAGGCCCTGCGAGACGTCTGAAACCTTGCTCTCCATTTCGCTGATCTTCTTCTTGGCGTCGGCCAAGTCCACGCTCAGCTTGACTATCAGCTCACCAAGTTCAGTCGCCATTTTTTCTCCTCTTCACTTTTCCCCTCCGAACCGGAAGCCCCATGTCCTCGACTTGCCTGGCCGGGAGGAGCGATTGCACTTGCCGGTTAAATGCGTGCGCCTCGACTATGTCTCGTGGCGGGAATGCCCTGATCTTCTCCAGCAGGTTCCGCAGCTGCGGCCATGTCATCCCGTCCACGTCCTCCATGCGCCACTTGTACGCCAAGAAGAAGACGTGGTAGACATAGCCAAGATCTACGTCTTCGGCGCCTCCGGCTGTCCCGGCGCTTTCTCCGATGGAGGAGCCTGGAGTCTCCCGCCCCTCAGAACGCCCAAAAAATCGGTCACCCCGTTAATGCGAACGGCGTCCACAAGGATCCTCTGAGCCAAGGGAAGGGACAGGTTTTCCTCGACCCAGTCCGGCGTGATGAAGGTGTGCTGTTCGCCCGCGAAAAGGATCGGCATGAGCTCGTTGACCTTGCCGACCAGGATGTCCGGAAGCCTGCGAACCGCGTCAAGCCCGCTCGCCGTGGAGAATCCCTCCAGGTCCTGCAGCCCGCCCATGACAACCGCGAGAGCCTTCTTGAACCGCTTGAATGGCATGGGCTCCAGCACCAGTTCTTTCCCGCCCACGTGGTACCGGATCGGCTCCGCACTGAACGCCTGTTTAACCTCTTCCATTTTGTCCTCCAGGCCTTTCGGCTCTTTCGTTTTTAGGCGTTCGCACCACCTCGCCCGCGATCTCTGGGTGAAGCTCGAAGAATCGCCTCTCGTTCGTGTTCATCTGCGCATTGCTCTCTGTGTGCCGACGGAAGGCGCGGTGGAAGTGGTGGACATGGACCCGTTGGTCGACCCGGATCCGCCACCCCGCCGCTCGCGCGCGCACGCAGAAGTCCCAGTCCTCAAACCCGCCACCTTTGAACCCTTCGTCAAAGCCGCCGAGCCCTTCGAAGGTCTCCCGGCGGATCAGCATGCAAAATCCGGAGAGGCGTGGGCTTTCGAACGTTTTGTCCGCGCGCGGGCGAGACTGCTCCGGATTGCCGACGTTGCTGACGGGTCCAACCAGGCCCAGCTCCTTCTCGCGCTGCATCGTCTCTAGGAGAAGCGTCAGCCAGTCCGGCTCCACCACCGTGTCCGCGTTTAGGATGAGCCCGAAGCGAACCCCAGGAGAAGAGAACGCGTGGCGCAGACCGAGGTTGACCTGCGCGGCGAAGCTGAACTCCTCGTCGTGGCGCAAAAGGCCGACCGGGTGGTTCTGCGCGAGCGACCGGAGGTACTTCTTCGTTCGAAGCCCGCTCTGGTTGTCCACCACCGTCAATGTGTAGGGCGGGAACGTGAAGTAGAGGACGCTGTAGACACACAGCTTCAGGAACTTCAGGCCGTCACGGACCGGGATGACGACGCCGACGGTGTTGAGCGGCGGGTCGCCTTTAAAGGGACTCGTAGAATGCGGCCAGCCGCTGTCCGATAGCTCGATCACTCCAGACCTCCTCCATGAATTTTCGGCTTTGCTCGCCAAGCTCGTTCCGGAACTCCTCGTTGCCCAGCAGGTCCGAGAGGGCGATGCGAAGCCCCTCCCCGCTCCTGGCGATCTGCCACGGCAGGCGGGACGAGCTGACGCCGAAGAAGTCGCAGATTGCCTTCTGCGTGTAATCGGAGAGCCCCGCGATGGTTGGCTTGCCCATGCTCAAAGCCTCCAAGGACGAGAGCCCGTAGTACCCCTCCATGTGGTCAAACACGACGTGCGCGTTCCGCTTGTGCCGGAGGGCTTTGTCGTGCAGGCAATTCCAGATCTTCAAGTAAAAGACCGGGAAGTGCTTCGACAGGCCCTGGACCGTATCCTGGATGAGATGCACGTTCTTCAGGATGGCGTGCGTCGGGCTCTGCGCCACGCACAGCCTCTCCTTCCCGTCCCCCATCATGATGGGTTTGTTGCTGGCGCGGGGGAGGTACCGGACGTCGTTGATGGGAACGCAGTTCGGGAAGTACTGAACCCGCGGGCAGAACGGCCTGTACATCTCCTCCAGGTCCGGCGTGCTCGCCAGGACCGGGCGTCCCCTCTTCGCGTACATCTCCCCGTTTTCTTTGGGGTTCGCCCTCTCGAAGGGGTGGCCGTGGATGTGGTAGACGAGCTTCGCGCTCGGGCGCGCGCGAAGGATGTCCGCGATCTTGAAATGCCGGAAGACCTGCGCTTTCGTCATTTCCACGTCGATCGTCATGTCCTCGTCCACCTTGTGGAGGTGGATGACGTCGGCCTGGAGGAGAAGCGCCTCGATCTCGTCGCCGCCGTCGTAGATGTCGGCGATGTCAGAGGAGAAGCCGTAGTCGTCGATACGCATGGTCGTGATGAGGCGTGCGCGGTGCTTGGTGTGGCTGTTGACAGCGTTGATGAAGTTGAAGACCGAACCGGCGGGGTCCGTCGTTGTGACATGGACAATAAGCATTTCAATTTCCTCCTTTGATTTCGGGGATGATCAACGGGAGGTGCGGAACAACCGACTCTCCCGGTTCTATGACTCTGCTGCAGTGCTCCACCAGAGCGTCCTTCAGGCGCTTGGTGGGAAATCCAGCCGCGCCGAGGACGCCGCCCTCGGAGCAGTCAATAACGGAAACCCCGTCGAAGCTCCCGGCCACATCCACCAGGATCCGGCGGTACATGTCCAACTCCGGGTCTACGCGAAATTTCTTGCCTTTAATTTCCACATCGAACGCGTCCCGGAGGCGCTGATCGTTGTCGTAGAGGAGCTTGTTTTCCTTGGGGATCCAGCGAGCCGGCAGGCCCTTATCGCTCCGCTGCTCGGCCCACTCAAAGTCCTGGCA
>JACQPF010000188.1 GCA_016207625.1 Elusimicrobiota bacterium
AGGAAGCAGAATGGAAATTAAGGCAAAGCTTGTCACCGGCGTCGGTGACCAAGTTGGGATTTTCGTCGATGACGGTTGCTCCGGGATCGTATGCCCCGGAGCGGAGGCGGCCAAGGAGATCCTGTTCCGGGTCAACGTGCTCCCGGTGCGCGTGGCTGAGATGCAACGGAGGATTTTCGAGATGGAACTGAAGCTGGCGGAACCGGCGGAAGCAACACAATCGTGACGAGTTCCAATTTTTCAAAACTGCACAAAAGGGGCGAACGATGACGAAGAAGGGAAAAGCAGGGGGCGGGGCGGCCGTGGCCGAACCGCCGGCAAAGCAGGGCCCGGCCACGGGGCCGGTGAAGGAGACCCACCGCGGGGATGTGATGATCGATTCGATATCCGTCCGAGCAAATCATCGTCGGCATTTCGACGAGAAGCGTCTCAACGAGCTCGCGGAGAACATCAAGAAGGTGGGAGTGCTTGAGCCGATCCTGCTCAGGGCGGGAGGAAATCTGAAATACGAGCTGATCGCGGGCGAGCGTCGGCTCCGGGCGGCCAAGCAGGCCGGGCTCATTTACATTCCGGTCCGCGTCCTGGACGTGAACGAAGCCCAGGCGGCCGAGATCCAGGCGCTGGAGAACCTGCACCGGGAGGACCTGGGGCCGATCGAGGAGGCGCAGGCCTTCAAGCTCCTCTTGGAGAATGGGCAGCACACGGTCGAGACCCTTGCGGAGAGGATCGATAGATCCGTGCCCCACATCTACCGGTCGCTGCGGCTGCTGGAGCTTCCTGAGAAGGCCATCCAGGCGATCGAGGAAGAGCAAATCACCGCGGCGCATGGGACCGTGCTCTCCCGGCTCCAGGACCCGAAGGAGCAGGAATCCCTCCTGCAGGCCATCATCGCACAGAAGCTCAGCGCCAAGGCGGCTGAGAACGCCCTGGCAGAACACGCCCGCGAGATCTCGAAGGCGCCCTTCAACACTTTCGCCTGCGCCGGCTGCAAGCACAACGGGAAGAAGCAGAAGGACCTTTTCGACTCGGACACGAACCTCGAGGGCCGCTGCATGAACCCGGCGTGCTTTGATCAGAATGTCAAGGAGGCCAAGGGCGAGCCGGACAAGAGGCAGAAGACCACGAAGACCAAGGGCAAGGCGCCCGCGACGGGATCTCAGAGCGGACTGGACACCACCATCGAAAAGATCGTGGACTCTGTCCGGAAGGACTCCAACCTCGGCTACATGCGGGTCCTGGCCAGCGGCATCCTCGGGAACGCTGACGACCGCGTGAAGCTCGAGTTTATGCGGCGACGGGATCCCTCCATCAAGAAGGGCGAGGTCGATAAGGAGGTCCGGAAGTATCTGGAGAAGCTAACCGACTTCTTCATTCCCGGGTTCTGCGTTGAGATGACCATCCTGTCGGAAAACGCTGTCAAGGAGGGCGAGCTGGTCCACCAGTTCAAGAAACTCTACGGCCTATCGAAATCGAGCCCCGCCGCGGGCCCGGCCGACAAGGCGGTACAGGACAGCCTCAAGCAGATCGGCGCCCAGATGGCCAAGGACGAGAAGGCCGCCAAGGCCGAGGAGAAGAAGTAATGGCATTGGGCGGATACTTCGGCGCGATTCGGATCAGCGATGGAATAACCAGCGAGTGGACCCACTCAAAAAAGATCGTCTGCCACGGCGGCTCCGGAGTATACACGGTCGAATTCCTGACAAACGGGAACGTGATCGCGGAGCTAAAGGTGAAGGATGGGAACCGCCTTGTGGAGTGGATCAGGTTTGGAGCCTTCCACCGGGCCGTCTCCCGGCTTAACGGCGAGAAGATCTCCAAGCCGATGACGTTCCACTTCCATCCCAAGACCCGGCAGAGCCTTCACGGTCTGCAGGAGCGCCAGGATCAGATGCTGTTCGACGTTTCCGGCAAAACCCGGAGCTGGTATTCGCGCGGCAAGTGGATACGACAGGAGTTCCGCTACAAGAACCGTCGTCTGGCCTTCCGATTGGGTCATACGGATCGGGGGGTCACGATCAAATACCCCGATGGGACCGTCGCCGGCATCGTGCGCTGTCCAAGCGGGTTTTCAACCCGTGGCAGGCGGCTTGATCGCCGCAACTGGGGAGACCCAACCCCCCATCGATGTCGCATGGGAGAGATCTACTTCCCATTCCAGAGGACCAGGCTGAAAGGCAAGGCCGAGATGGATGACGTCTTTGATTTCAGCAAAGACGGTAATAGCTCGATCAGCTTCCGGACTCGTGAGGGAAAGGTCTGGCTCCAGGGCCAATACCAAAATCGGCAACGGATCGGGGAATGGATACTGAACGGGAAGCATGTCTTCTACATCCGCGGCGTGCCAGTCGCCAAAAAGCTGTGGGATACGGCACCGACGAAGCTCAGGTTCAACGAGATCTTGCGGATTAAGAATGCCCAGCTGCGGGCTGCCCTGATCAGCCGGGCCGGCTACGAGCGCCTGGCCAAAGAGGTCAAGCACAAGGTCGTCCACGAAGACAAATCCCGCCGCAATAAGCTGATGGAGTTCCCGATCAAAGTGGACGACGGCAACGGTGCCCGCGATTCAAACCTGCGGATCCTTCAGGTTACATGCACGTCCACAGGCACTAAGTATTTTTTGAATGTGCCGGATTTTGTATGGGACGCTGGCCGGAGGACCAGGCTGGACACATGCGAGGCCGCCAGGCAATGGACCTTCGGGGTCAACAATCCGCGCGAGCGTATAAAGTTCGCGCTCGAAACGTGAGGAGGCATCCGTGAGAAAGATGAAGAATTACCGACAGGGCGAGGTCCTGATCTTTGGCGAAGAACGCTTGAAAGGTCCGCTGGCGGTCGAATGGAAGAAGCGGGCGAAGCTGGTCCCGGACAACGTCATCATCGAGGGCGAGCTCGCTGGCCATAAGCACGAGGTCGTCAACGGGAAACTCTATCAGCATCCGGACAAAAAAGACGTGATGATCCTGGAGGCCGGCGATGGCTGTTTCATCAAGCATCCAGAGCACAAAGACGTCCCCATGCCGAAAGGCGTATACGAGGTCAACATCCAACGGGAGTATGACGAGGGCAAAGCCCGGAAGGTCAAGGACTGACAACGGTATTATCGCAAGGCAGCAGCAGGACCGGGGGCGCGCATCTGAGACACGCGCAAAGCGAGGAGGGGCCCATGCAAACGAAGATCCATTTCAAAGACAGAGACTTCGAGCTCACAGTCGAAGGCGACAAGAAGACCGTTGCCAGTGTGTTTTGGGGAACGCTCGAGCGTTGGTTCCCGGCGCCGGATGTGCCGCCGGTAAAGATTATTGAGGAGGGGGACTTTATAGAGAAAGCCCTCAGTCAGCGCGGGAAGCCCAAGCCGGCCCGCGTGAAGAAGGCGGCCGCGAAGCCGAAACCAACTCGCGTGGACGGCGAATACTCGATTGTCAAAAAAGCCGACGGCACGACCTACAAGCGCTTGAAGCGTCGGTGGTTTAAGAAACCGAAGGACGCGGACAAATCAGCCGCCCTTGCGCCTGCGCCAGCGGCTGTACCGGTACCGAAAAAGAAAGTGCCGGCCGCGCC
>JACQPF010000190.1 GCA_016207625.1 Elusimicrobiota bacterium
CAGTCCGACACCGGCATGACAGGCCGGAAGATCATCGTGGACACCTACGGAGGTTGGGCTCCGCACGGCGGCGGCGCTTTCTCCGGAAAAGATCCCACGAAGGTGGACCGGTCCGCCTGCTACATGGCGCGCCACGTGGCGAAGAACATCGTCGCGGCCGGTTTGTCCAACCAATGCACGGTGCAGTTGGCTTACGCCATCGGTGTGTCCGAGCCCGTCAGCGTCATGGTGGACACGCATGGCACCGGACGCATTCCGGACGAACAGCTCGTGCAGATCGTGCGCAAGGTGTTCCCGTTGACTCCGAGGGGCATCATTGATTACTTGAAACTACGCCGTCCCTTCTATCAGAAAACCGCTTCCTATGGGCATTTCGGACGCCAAGACCCGGACTTTTATTGGGAGAAAACCAATAAAGCGGCGGAGCTTCGCAACAAAGCGGGAATATAAGAGAACCCATCCATGACGATACAAGCGCCGGCAAAAACAAAAGATTACCAAGTGGCCGACATGTCTCTCGCCGATTTCGGGCGCAAAGAGATCATGATCTCCGAGCATGAGATGCCCGGCCTGATGGCCCTTCGGGAGAAATACGGGAAGGTCAAGCCTCTGAAAGGCGTCCGGATCACGGGCTCCCTGCACATGACCATCCAGACCGCCGTCCTCATCGAGACGCTCGTCGAATTGGGGGCGGACGTCCGTTGGTGCTCCTGCAATATTTTTTCCACGCAGGACCACGCCGCGGCGGCTGTCGCCGCGGCCGGCATCCCGGTTTTCGCCTGGAAAGGCGAGAGCCTGGCGGATTATTGGGAATGCACGCTGAAGGCCTTGTCGTTCCCCGACGGGAAAGGCCCTCAGTTGATCGTGGATGACGGTGGAGACGCCACGCTCCTTATGCACTTGGGCTTGAAGGCGGAAGAGGATTCTTCGGTCTTGGAGAAGAAAGCCGCAAGCGAGGATGAAAAAACGCTCTATGCCCTCCTGAAGCGGGTCTTGAAAGAAAACCCGCGCCAATGGTGTCAATTCGTCAAAGAATGGAAGGGCGTGTCGGAAGAAACCACGACGGGCGTCCACCGCCTCTACCAGATGATGGCCAAGAAAGAGCTGCTCGTGCCGGCCATCAACGTCAATGATTCTGTGACGAAATCCAAATTCGACAACCTCTACGGATGCCGCGAGTCCCTCGCGGACGGAATCAAGCGGGCCACCGACGTCATGGTGGCCGGGAAAACCGTCTGCGTCTTGGGTTATGGGGACGTGGGGAAAGGGTGCGCCCAATCCCTTCGCGGCTTCGGCGCGCGCGTCCTCGTGACGGAAATCGATCCCATCTGCGCCCTGCAGGCGGCCATGGAGGGATACAAAGTCACGACCATCGAGGAAGCGCTGAAAGAAGCCACCATCTTCGTCACGGCCACAGGGAACGACGGCGTCATCACCCTTGAGCATATGAAGGCCATGAAGGATCAATCCATCGTCTGCAACATCGGCCACTTCGATTCGGAGATCGAAGTGGACAAGCTCAAGGCGTTCCCCGGGGTCCGCCACCTCAACATCAAGCCGCAGGTGGATCAATTCACTTTTCCGGCTGGAAACTCGATCTATTTGCTGGCGGAAGGGCGCCTGGTCAACCTGGGCTGCGCGACGGGACATCCTTCCTTTGTGATGTCCTGCTCGTTCACCAACCAGGTCCTGGCCCAGATGGATCTTTGGAAAAACGACTATCAAATCGATGTCTATCGGTTGCCCAAGAAGCTGGACGAGGAAGTGGCCAAGCTCCATCTCGACAAACTGGGCGCGAAGCTCACGCCGCTGACCCAGAAACAGTCGGATTACATCGGCGTCCCCATCGAGGGGCCCTACAAACCGGAGCACTATCGGTATTGATACGGCCTTGCGTGTATAGCGGCATAGAGAAAGCTTCGCTCCCCGCGAAGCTTTCTTTACGTCTAGGGCGTGTGAGCAATATCACATTGAAATACAACTCAAACATGGTTAAACTAATGGCGGACCGTTTTGGATTTGACAGACCATTGATGAAGTAGTATCGTCAACACGCAGTTTTTTATGATGAGGAGGAATCCCATGAGGAAGCAATGTGCATTGGTTGCCGCCTTGGTTTTGGTGGGCGGGTTGGCGTTGTGGGGATGTAAAAACAACAATTTATTCGGGACTTTCCATGAAAAGGGAACCGGGGATTCCGCCGCTCTTCTGTCCGACGCAAAATCGGCCCTCGCCAAGCGGGAATTCAACAACGCCAAAGCCTACTACGAATCCCTCATCTCCAAAGAACCACGCAACTCGGAGGCCCTGTATGGGGCGGCCACGGCCACCATGGGCACGGCCGGGTTGGACTTGGGCACGCTTCTCTCCAACGTGATCACGTCGAAGCAATCGGCCCCGGCCGCCCGAGGCATCCCGGGCGTCATTGAATACGCTTCCATCGGCGCTCTCGGTACCGCGTCCAGCGTGGATTCGAACAGCATCCTTAATTCTCTCAATCTGTCCGCTCTTCGTGGGAACATCAACAAAATCGTATGCTATCTCCTGAAAATCAGAACCGGATCAGGCGACGGCGTCATCCCGCACGACAACGTGAACGTCATGATCTCATTGTCCATCACCCGCGCTTTGAGAGCGGCCTTGAGGATGGTGGACAGCGGACTCGTCGACCTCAGGAAGACGAGCAATGGGAAGAATTTCGACGTCGTCGTTACAGGAACCGTGGCAACATTGAACAACGCCTGTGTGGACGGCGGCGCCATGGAACTGGCCGCGGATGACTTCATCGGTGCGGTCGAGTCGTTTACTTCGGCCTTCAATAAAGTCAATCCGGGCGACGGTTCAACGATCAAAGAGATGAAAGAGGATCTGAAAAATGCTTTCGCGGAATTGAAGAGCGAGCTCAACACCGCCGGGGCGACGAACTGCGTGACCCTGTTGAGCAAAGCCAAGTATGATACGACCAACTTGACCCCGCCGACCCAGGACCCGGGTGACTGCTTGACCCTCGGTTCCTGCTGTCAATAACAGTGATTTCTTATCTCAAGAGGAGCTACGACAAATGAAGAAAATTTCAACCGTTTTAACTCTTTTTGTTCTCTTCGCAGCGACAGTCATGGCCGCGGAACGTCCGGCCGTTGTGCGGGGCGTTCGGCCGCTGGGGATGGGAGACGCCTTCACCGCCGTGGCGGATGACCAAAACGTCTTCTTCTACAATCCGGCGGGAACAACGCAGCGGACAGGGAGCCTTCTGACGCTCCTCGACTTGTCTATTAACATCGGCCAGGACTTGTTGGACGCCTATGACTTCATCGACAAGAACGAGAGCAAGCTCAAGGACTTCAACTCGCTTTCCGCGCAGGATCAGATCAACCTCATCAACGACATGAACACCACGGTGACGAAATTGGATCCGCAGGTGCGCGTGGGCGTTCCCAATTCGAACTACCTGTCGGGCCCCATGGGGAACCATTACCATTGGGGTATCGGCACGTTCGGCCAAGTGGAAGGCAGTTTTAAAATCAACGCCGACATCCCACCCAGCTTGAACTACGATATCAACGCCGACGCCATCCTCGCTTTCAACATGGCCAAGCGTTGGGACGGAGTGCGATTCCTGCCGGGGAAAATCGGCGCGGGCGTGAACCTGAAATACATTTCCAGGAGCCAAGTGAACGACAGATATGTGTCCTTCCTGCAATTAGAGGACTTTGACGCGCCTCCTTTACAAGCCGGAAAGGGGTTGGGGGCTGACCTCGGATTCCTATATCAGCCGAATGACCGCTGGAATTTTGGCCTTGCCGCCATGGATCTGCTGGGCACGAGCCTGGATTTTGAGTCCATCGACGCCAAGAAAGGATTCGCGGCCAAGCCCACCAGGACAAGCGTCATTAAAACACGCTGGAACCTCGGCACGGCCTGGACGCCTTCCAAAATCGGAATCTCAAAGTTCGCGGTTCCCACGGGCAACCGCCTCTTGCTGGCTATGGACGTTCGGGACGTCATTAACTCGAAAAGCAAGGTCCTCTTCGGGGATACATTTCTTCCCGACACGGCTTGGACCCATGTTTATCTCGGCGCCGAATACCGTTGGTGGTTCCTCCGCCTGCGCGGCGGAGCGAACCAAGGCTATCCGACCTATGGGTTCGGGGTAGACATTCCATTCTTGAAACTCGATTACACCTTCTACAGCGATGAGAAGGGCCTCTTCGCCGGATCTCTGGAGCAGGCCAACCACTTGGTCTCCATCGCCTTCCGGTTCGGGACCGGCAAAACCGCGGCTCGTGCGCGAATCGGCGTGAAAGATGATACCGCTCCGGCAAAGGAAACCATGGTGATGCCGGCCGCGACGGTTCCGGCGGTCGATGTCACCGCGCCGGCGGAGGCGTCCCAGGTGGCGCCCGATGTCGTCCCGGTTCCGGTTCAAGAAGCCCCGGCCACATCGCCTGAAACGAATCCTTGAATAAGAAGGTCATCCTCGCGGGCTTCGTATTGATTGTGGGGGCCTCCTTATGGGGGGCCCCGCCCGCGCCGGGAATCAAGAAACCCGGGAAAAGGCATACCTGCTCCGTCAACGTTCCCGAGATGAGGAGGCGCATCGGCGCTCTCAAGGCCGCCAAGGCGCGGGGCGCGCCTTCTGCGCCTCCCACCCTATCCAACCCCCATGTCATCGTCCTCCGCGTGGACTTCAGCAACCTGGCCATGACGACGGACCTCACCGCGGCCCAAACCTTCTTTGAAAACATGCGGAACTTCTACGTCGAGAATTCATTCGGCGTTTTCGTGCCGACGTTCACGGTCAGCACGGGCGGCGCTGGGACCAACGGCGCCTTCCGCCTGCCGGGCACATTGGCCACCTATGGGGCCGATTGCGGAGACGACGTGGCCTGCAACGACCAGAAGTTGTTTGACGACTCGAAAAGCAAGGCCGAACCCGCGTATGACCTGACGCAATTCGATCATGTGATGATCTATCACGCCGGAAACGGCGAAGAGACGACGGGTTTAAGCAACGACATATGGTCCGTCTATTTCCCGACGACCCAGACCCTGGACGGAAAAAGTTTCCCGGGTTTCACGGTTGTGCCGGAGAAGGAAGCCGGCTTGTTCAGCGCCCTGGGCGTGATCTGTCATGAATACGGCCATCAACTCGGCCTGCCGGACCTCTACGACGTGGGGGCCTCCGGCGGCCAATCCACCGTGGGTTCCTGGGACCTCATGGATTACCCCTATACGGGGACGTCCCGCGCGGACGGCTCCAACCCTCCTCACTTGGGGGCTTGGTCAAAGAAGTTTTTGGGGTTTGCCACCGTGCAAAGCGACAAGGGAACCCTCAACTTATCTCCCGCCGAGACCACCCAGACGGCCTTCAACCAGATCCCCATTTCCGGAGCCAATGCGACCGAGTATTTCATCATCGAGTATCGGAATAAAAATTCATCGGCCGCCTACGATAAGGGAATCCCCATGAGCGGGTTGGCCGTTTGGCACATCGATGACGCGATCGCCCTCAACAGCACGGTGCTCACGCAGAACACGGTGAACACTCCGTCCTTAAGCGGTTACGATCACCGCGGCGTGGAACTCGTGGAAGCGGACGGCACGGAAGCCAACCCCGGCGCGGGGGACTTGGGGAGCAACAACGCTTATGTCGATGGGCAGACGTTTGATGCGCCGGAATCCAACAGCTTCAGCGGCCAGCCCTCCGGGGTCACCCTGGCCAGCATTTCCGGCGTGGGAACGAACACCTTGAGCGTCGGCGCGGTCTTTTTGAAGGCGGCGGAGACGCTGTCCGTCTCGAAAGTGATCAACTATCCCAACCCCGCCGGCGACGTTTCAAAATACCCTGTCCGAGCCGGAGCCGCGACGGGGACCTTGACGACCCTGGTCCTCAGGCTCACAAAGCCCGTTTCTTCGAGCACCGACTTGGATCTCGATATTTATAGTTTGGATGGAGAGCGGATCCGGTCCGTGCCGGGGACAGGCATTACCTTGCAATCGGAAGCCGGGGGGCCTTCCGACGATTATAAATGGGTTTATGAATATGATTGGAACGGTAAAAACGACGATGGGGACGACGTTGTCTCCGGCATTTACCTCTATCGGTTTAAAGCCGGCGGTAAAGTGGAAACCGGTAAGATGGTGATCGTTCGATAGTTTTACGCCAACTTCCGCATCCGATAAAACAACCACCCGCCCAAGGATAAAAAAATCATGTTGGCCAGCCAGGCTCCCATCAGCGGGGAGAACCAAGGTTTCTGGCCGATGGCCCGGCCGACCTGCATGAGACCGAAGTAGAAAAACGCCACTCCCAGGGCGAACCCCACGGCTTTGACTTTCCCGCCCGTTTTCTGAAACGCGAATGGAATCCCCAAAAGCATCACGATCAAATTGGCCCAAGGCAAAGCCAGCTTCAAATGAAGCTCCACTTCCTGCTTGCGGGTGGGGACTCCCAACGCGCGCAGGCGCCTGAGGTAACGGTTGAACGATTTGTAGCTCATCTCCTCCGGTTCGGGATCTTGCGGGACAAGGTCTTCCGGCCGTTCCTTCAGCGCAACGGTTTCCTCGGAGAAAGGCTCTTGGTTCGTTAAGGTCAGGCCGTCCGCGCCGAAAGACCTCTTGACCCCGTCCATGAAATGCCAGGCGCCCTCCCGCCATTCCGCCCGGTGGGCTTGAATCTGGCTGACAGGCCGGCCGTCTTCGAGCCGGTCCAAGACAACGTTTTCCATCCATTGATGCTCCGTGTCCAATAACCCCATTGTGAGGAAGATGTTTTCTCCCGCCACGGTGAGCTGGTCATAGCGGGTTTGCCGGCGCGTGGTGAGACGGCGGATCTCCAGGTCCCAGAGTTCCTTCGCACGGTGGCTTGTGAACGGAACGACCCACTCGCTCAATAGGAGACAAAACAAACTCAGCGCCACTCCACAGAGGAGGATCGGCTGTACGCATTTCCAAGGGTGGATCCCGCCCAGCATGGCCGCCGTGATTTCCCGGTGCCGGGAAAGGTTGCCCAAGGAAAACAAGACCGCCAGGAGGGCCGCCACCGGCAGGATTTCGACGCTTCGAATCGGCAGGAGGGACAGGACGTATTGACCGACGATGGCCAGCGAGGCCTTCGCGGCCAGGAAGCGGTCCAGATGCTCCAGGAGCTCGGAAACCAAAACCAGCACGCACAGCGCGCCGAAGCTGAAGAAAAGGGGATGCAGAAACGCCTTCAGGAAGTAGCGGGTGATTTTAGACATGACTATCGCATCAATCTCTTGCGATAAAGGAATGCGCCCAAGGCCAGCATGGCCGTGTTCGCGATCCAAAGGGCGGGCAAGGCCGGAAGCACGTTCTTTTCCGCCAGGTTTAATCCCATGATCAGGAGCAGGTAGTACATGAAAAGCACGCCGATGGATGCGCCGAACCCCACTCCGCGGCCTCCCCGTTCCAGCGCGATGCCCAGGGGAATCCCCAGGAGCGCCAAAGCCAGGGGAGAGAAGGCGATGGCGAATCGGAGATGCATCTCCGCCTCGACCTCGCCCGAGGTGTTCCCGGTCTCTTTTCTTTTCTGAATCTCCAGCCGGAGTTCCGGCACGCTGAATTCCCGCCAGCTCCGGCCGCGCTGTTTTTCAGTGGACAGAAAGGGAATGGAAACGTCATATGTCGCAAATTGAATGTGCATGAGGTCTTTCGGGGTCACGTAGGATATCCGTTCAATTTGACCATCTTGCAGAGAGAGAGAGAAGTTGTCTTCGCTGATGCGGGCGGATCCTTGCTTCGCGTAGATGCGTTGAACGTGGTCCTGAAAGAGCTGGTAAAGCCATATGTCTGATAGAGATTTTCGATCTTTGCCGACACTACGGACAAAAATATGGAAGTTCTGCAGCTTGATGAACTGCTTCGGTTCTATCTTGACGAGAGGGTCTGATGTGAGGAGAGTGTGATAAAGATTCCGGAATCCATTAATGGCTTTGGGCGCCAAAACGGCATTGAAAGGGATCATGAGAACAGAAATAAGGACAGCGGTCAGAAAGGGAAGCCACAGGATTTGGGGAAAAGACAGCCCGGAGGCCCGCATGGCCGTGATTTCATTGTCTTCAGAGAGCCGGCCGAACGTCAAGAGACAAGCAAGAAGGATGGACATGGGCACGCTTAATGACAATACGGTGGGCATGAAAAGCATCAACATTTTGGCGGAAACGGCGATAGACACGCCCTTGTTGATGAGCAAATCCATCAAATCAAAGAGCTTGTCCAGCAGCAAAACGCCCGAAAAAAGGGCCAAGCCAAATAGAAAAGGGGGGAAAAACTGGCTCAGCATGTAACGTGCCAGAATCATGCCGCCATTATATTAATTCCATGTGAAATTGTCTCTTTTCAGATCGTTCAAAATCGTGCATAATAGGGCTCACTTCGACATGAAATGCAGGATTGACAGGATCCCATCGGCCATATAAGCTATTGAAGATACAAGAATGGACGAGGGGCCCCTACGATTGACCCATTTACTTCCGTTTCGTCTCCCAAAAATCACACTTCATCTTTGCGACATGATTATTATAATAGGCTGGTCATGATATTGAGTCGCTTTTTCAAACGTTTTAGCAAATTTCGTCGATCCTTCATGCTTTTGGCGGCTGTCCTTCAAGTCGCTCATTTGTATATGCCTATCTGGGCTGAATACAAGTTGTCGGATAAGGCGGTCGAAGAGGACTTGGGCATCGCCGAACCATCTTCTCAGGAGGGTTTTCTTAAAGACGAAACCATTTTTCAGTTCGACAAAGACCGCTGGAACCGGGCTCGCGAAACCATTGAAAAAGGGGAAGAACCCGGCGAAGAGCCGCCTCCGTCCGAAAAAGCGAAGGAAGAGCCGCCCGCGCCATCCGTCCCGCCCCCGCCCGAACCCGGGATCTCCGTGGACCTGCCTTACGAATCCGGCCTCAGCATTTCCGGCCGCAAATTAATCTCAATCAAACTCCAGGAAAAGCGCTTGAAAAGCGCCAAACGGGCCAAGGAATTGGGCCAGAAGCAAATCCAGCACGATTTCGAGATGAAGCAGGAGCTGCAGGTCCGCATCAAAGGAAAAGTCGGCCGGAAGATCGCCGTGAACGTCGATTTTGACGATACGAGGGACGACAAACGCGACATTTCCGTGGTGTACCAAGGAGATCCTGAAGAGCTGGTTCAAGAAGCCGCTTTCGGCGACATCACTCTTTCCCTGCCGTCCACGGAATTCGTTTCCTACTCGAAGCAGCTTTTCGGCGTCCGGACGCGACTGAAATACAAGCGGGCCCAATTCATGGCCATCGGGAGCCGCACGAAAGGCGTCACGGAAACGAAGCGTTTTTCCGGGAACACTCAGTTTGAGCGCAAAGAGATTTCGGACACCGCCTACATCCGCCGCCAATACTACAACATCGCCTTCGATCCCGCCCACCTGCCCATGGCGGTGGGCTCGGAGAAGATCTGGCTGGACAATCGGATCGCGACGGACAACAACGCCGCGACCAAAGCGATGGTCGTGGAGGACTTCGGCTCATCGACGTCAACCTATTCCGGATCCTTTGACCTCCTGAAGCCCGGGCAGGATTACTCGGTGGATTACGCCCGCGGGGTGATCCGGTTCCGCACCACGCAGGCGCAGAACGCGGTGATCGCGGTGGATTATGCGCTGGCCGACGGACGAAGCCTGTCGGCGCTGGGCACAGCGGGGCGCTTGAAAGTGTTGAAAACTGACAATGACCTTCCCATCGTCCCGACGTCCTCCGGAATCGAGTTGGGTTGGCGGCGAGAGCTGAAGACGTTTTACAACATCGGCCGCAATAAGATCATCCGCGACAATGGCCGCGGCAATTTCATCTTCGCGACGAAGGACCTGAACCGGAACGACGTCTCAGTCGTTTTGACCAGCAGCGAGACGCTCAAATATCCCGAAAACGTCGAAGTGGATTTCGAAGCGGGGACCTTCAATATCGTCTCACCCGACCGGGTGGGAGATGAAACCCTCTACGCTCCGACGCCCACCCACAAGTTCACCTTCTCCCTGGAATATCGTTATCGCCTGAAGACGTACCTCATTAAGCCCAACATCGTGTTGGGAAGCGAGCGCGTCGTCGTCGACGGGC
>JACQPF010000192.1 GCA_016207625.1 Elusimicrobiota bacterium
CTTCAGCACGGAAGCGTGGGCGGAAGCCGGCCTGTGGCCGTTCCCCCTGCAGGGGATCCTGGCCGCGCGTTTGGACCTCAGGGGTCCCCTCGCATCGCCGAAAGGAGCGGTTTCCTTCCGTGTCCTCAACGCGAAATGGGAGGACGTCGCGATGGGGAGCGTTATCGCCTCCGGAGAAATACGCAGGGAGCTCCTCCACGTCAAAGAACTGCATTGGGAGTCCCCGGGCGGCACCGTGAATGTGAATGGAACATTTCCTCTGACGAAAAGAGCGGGACGTTTTCCGGATTTTGTTGTTTCCGTTCAGTCCTCCGGGTTGGACCTGGCGTTCTTGAAAGGCTTTTTTCCAAAAGTGAGTTGGGAGTCCGCCCTGTTTCAAAGCGATTTGCGGCTGGCCCACCGGAGCGGACGGTTAACGGCGCACGGGTCCGCCCGGCTGGCCGCCCAGGATGTGCGCCTCTCGGAAGACCAGGTCCGGCTGGAGGACGTGGCTCTCATGATCCGGGGTGAAAACGATTCGATTCGGATCGCCACCGGCACGGCCCGTTCGGGGAAAGGAAAGTTGGTTTTGTCGGGTGCGTTGCGGTTGAACGGTCCTGACCTGCGCGTCCAGGCCGAGAATTTCCCTTGGGCGGCGCCTTGGGGGTTTTCAGGACGTATCAAGACGGATATTCGTTACATGGGTTCATGGGAGGCTCCGCGGTTGGCCGGCAAGGTGAAAATCCTCGAGGGGGATTACACCCCGGTCAAAAAAGAAAAGAAAAAAGCGGGCAAAAGTAAATCCCTCTTCTCCGCGCTCCGGCGGGGCGAAAAACCGGACAAGGCGGATTCCGGCGGGAAGGAATCCCGGCCGAGCGGCTTGGCGATGGATCTGGACGTCTCTTACGATAAGAACGTGTGGTTCAAGAAGGAGGCCAGCGCCATCGAAACGCAAGGGGCTTTCGACGTGATGAAGAAACGCTATGAGCCTGTGCGCGTGCTGGGCTTCGTGGAATCCATCCGGGGCCATTACATCTACTACGGCCGCACGTTTCAGATCCAAGAAGGCCGGGTCACGTTTATCGGGGACAGCCCGCCCAACCCCCAGCTGAACGTCAATGCCCTTTACGTGGCGGAAGAGAGTGGGACGAGGATCACTCTGCGCCTGGAAGGCACTGCGAAACAACCCCAACTGACCCTCACCTCCGAACCCCCTTTGGCGGAACAGGATATATTGTCGGTCCTGCTCTTCGGCGCGCCGCTGGACCAGGCGGGAACCCCGACCGGGGACGGCATCGGGAGAGAAACGGCCATGGAAGTGTTGTCGGGATATTTCCTGAGCCAGCTCCGGCAAACGCCCGGTTTCCAAGAGTTGGACATCGATGTTTTTCAAGTCAAACAAACACCCGAGGGGCAACGGGAAGTCACCGTGGGGCGCTATTTGACCGAGGACCTCTATCTCTCGTATGAGCAAACGCTGGGAGAACTGGCCCAGCGGCAAATCCGGGCGGAATACACGTTGACCCCTCATTGGAGCCTGCTCGGCCAATCCGGCGGTTCGGTCGCCGGCCCGCGCTTTTTCGTCGACCTCATGTTCAATTTTTCCATTAAATAACCCGGGTCAGCTCAGGATGCGGATTTTCGAGATAAGTAATTAGGTAAGACCGTCCCCTGTGGCCTTGAATCTGCGTGCTAGCTGCGTTATCCTAAAGCATGAGGATCCTCTGTCCGTATTGCGGGAACGACAAGGTGCGCTACGCCTCGGCGCCCTTGAAGCATTGGGCCCGGCGGTTTCTTCGAAGCCGGAAGCGCTACTGCACCTCTTGCCGGGAAAAATGGCACATCGACGAGCCGGCGTCGGCCGTAAAACGCCTCCTCTTCCATCCCACGTCGGTGGCGATCTTCCTATGCCTCGGAGTGAGTTTATTGTTGGTCGTTTTAATGAACGCCTCCTTTGACCCGGTGCGGTGGGCCAAGAAATTGGTTCGGCTCCATTACGACAAGACGTACGGAGAAGACGCCAAGCAGAAATTATGGACGGACTTCAGCGGCCTATATGGGTCCCGGGGCAACGCCCAAGGCGATTATTACGAGCATC
Source organism: Elusimicrobiota bacterium (assembly GCA_016207625.1). Lineage (GTDB taxonomy): Bacteria > Elusimicrobiota > Elusimicrobia > FEN-1173 > FEN-1173 > JACQPF01. The sequence continues at coordinate 2,078 of JACQPF010000192.1, forward strand.
CGAAGAACTAACGAAGAGAGAACGCGTAGGAGACTTTTGCCAAGAGCTCCCGGGACGGTCCCGGTAAAGGAGGATGAGCGTTGTTGTAAGGCTGGATGTATCGATAATTCTCGTTCGACAAATTGTACCCGCCGACCCCAATCGTCAAGCCCCTCGTAAATACGTCCCGGAAATTCAGGAATAGGTTTAAAAGAAGGATGGGTTCCGCGGTCTTGAATTGCGCGTCTCCATTGGCGTCGGCCTGGTCATACCCGTATCGGCGGCTGAGATAGATCGCGGACGGGTTGAGGGTCGTGCGCTTCGCTACTCGGACGCTCGTGTTCAGGGTGACTTTGTGCGCGGGAAACCCCAGGAGGACGCTCTCCTTGGTTCCGGCTTTGTAAGAATCCACTTCGTTGTTGTTCTCGGCATAGTACGAGTATGTGAGGTCGGCGTGTCCCCAATTGTCCTTGATTCGATAAACGGTTTCGAGCCCGCGAGTGCCGGTCCTGTCGTAGTTGCGGTATCCCTCCAGCCCGGACACGCTGTCAAAGAAGTACACGATCGGTTTGTTGATGCGGATGTTGAACAGATTCAAGGACACGAACATCGTGTCGGACATTTGATAACCTGTTTCAAACTCATAAACGGTCGTTTTTTCTGGTTTGATGCTGGGGTTCAAGCGGATGTTTTCAATGCCGGGGGCGCGGAAGGCCCGGCTGTAGAGCAGCTTGAAATGCACGTCTTGAACGACCTTGGTGAGCGCCATTCGCGGAACGAAAGAGGAACCAAACTGGCTGTGGTC
>JACQPF010000193.1 GCA_016207625.1 Elusimicrobiota bacterium
ACGAGGCCATCGCCCTGGCCCGGTAACGGCCGAAGCCCCCTGGACCCGCGCGGTCCAGGGGGACGGGAGACGACCATGGACACGAGACCCACTGATACTTACAAAGAGCCGATCCTGGCCTACCTCATCATCGAGCGAGTGGAGGATGAGGAAGAGCGCCAGCGTTTGAAGGCCGTTCCCGGCCGCACCGTGCTTGTGGAATCGGACGACCTCGTCTACCGGGTCATCGGTGAAGAGTGGAAGGCCATCGGGCGATTGACCGTTGACGGCCGCATCCGAATAGGAGGACTTGATTATGGACCGCGAATCGCTTATGTCTGAGTTTTCTGACCACCTGACCCTGGAGAAGGGCCTGTCCAAAAACACCGCCACCAGCTATTCCTACGCCCTCCGGCATTTCCTGTCCTTTCTCGCACAGAAGGGGCAGGACCCCGCCGCCCTCACGCCGGCGGAGATCACCGCCTACGTGGGAGCGCGGGCGCGGGAGGGGCTCAAACCCCGTTCCCTCTTCAGCGCGGTCATGGCCCTCCGGCGCTTTTTTGATTTTCTTATTGCCTCCCGCAACCTCACGATCAACAACCCGGCCAACGCGGTCAAGCCGCCCCGGGTTCCGAAACTCCAGAATCATATCCCTCGCATTTTGACCGAGCAGGAAGTGGAGCAACTCTTTTCCTTCCCAACTCTGCGTTACCTCCAAATCCGAGATCGCGCCGCCCTGGATCTCCTTTACTTGGGCCTTCGATGCCACGAAGTTGCTGGATTGCAGGAAGACAACCTCTTTCTGGACAGAAAATTCCTCATTGTTCGCGGGAAAGGAGACAAGGAGCGCGTTGTTCCCATTATTGGAAAGGCCCGAGAATCCCTGGACCTCTATCTTCAGGAAAGGGGCCGGCGGTTCCCCCACGTCCGGGGGCCCGTGCTCCTTTCCCACACGGGAAAACCCATGTCCCGGACGGCCATCTGGGCCTGCGTGAAAAAGCGCGCGCGACAGGCCGGGATCGAGAGGCGGGTCTTTCCTCACATGCTCCGCCATTGCTTTACGACCCACGCGCAATCGCGGGGGATGGGGCTGGGGCAGGCGCAGGAGGCGCTGGGCCATTCTGACATCAAGACCACAATGATTTATACCCATCTTGACCCGAGCCACCTTATCGCGGCCTATGAACGGTTCCACCCAAGGGCTGGCGGAGCGGCGGTATAGAATTACCGCATCACCGAAAAATCGTTTATAAAGAGCCATTTTCGTCAGTGGAATCTGGTATAATGTATTTTCCAATATCAACAGCAAGAGCTCCCGATGAGAATCCTTCTCCTTCATCCGAATTTCCCCGGCCAATACAGGCATATCGCCCGCCACTTGGCCGCCGACCCGAAGAACGAAGTGGTGTTCCTCTGCAATCCTAAGCCTGTCGAAATTCCAAAAGTCCGCAAGGTGGAAGTGCATTATGTCCGAGTAGGCACCTCCGGCGCCCATGAGCACCTCCAAGACTTCGAGGAAGCCGCCTACCGTGGGCAAGCCATCGCCCGCACTTGCCTGAATTTGAAAGCCCAGGGATTCGTTCCGGATGTGATCTGCGCTCATCCAGGCTGGGGCGACGCCCTTTTCTTAAAAGATGTCTTTCCGGGGGTCCCGCTCCTCAATTACTGCGAATTCTACTACCGCGCCTTTGGAGCCGATGCCCATTTCGACCCGCGCCAGTCCGTGGACATGAACAACCTCTGGCGCATCCGGCTTAAAAACGCCAACAATATCCTGAACCTAGAGGCCTGCGATTGGGGCATCACCCCCACCTTCTGGCAGCATCGCCAGCACCCTTCCGAGTTTTTGAATAAAATTTCCGTGCTTCACGAGGGGATCGACACAGACGCCCTTCAACCCTCCGCTCCCAAAGAACCCCTGGCCTTGGCCAGCGGGGTTCGCCTTGCGCCGGGAGACGAGATCGTCACCTATGTGGCGCGGAACCTGGAACCCTACCGGGGATTCCCCAATTTCATGAAAGCCGTGGAGATCCTCAATCGGACCCGCCCCAATTGCCACATCTTCATCATCGGCAACGATGGGGCCAGTTACAGCAAGCCGCCCAAAGACACGACGTTTAAAAAACTGGTCATGTCACGAACCAAGACCGACCCCAAGCGCGTGCATTTCTTGGGGTATTTGCCCTACAACCAGATGGTGAGCTTGCTGCGCTATTCCCGAGTGCACGTCTATCTGACCGTCCCCTTCGTGCTCTCCTGGTCCATGCTGGAGGCCATGGCCTTGGGGGGCCTGGTGCTCGGGTCGGACACGCCGCCGGTGCGGGAGATCATCGAGGATGGGAAGAACGGTTTGTTGGTGGACTTCTTTTCGCCTGAAAAAATCGCCGGCCGCGTGGCAGAAGCCCTCGACCACCCGAAAGACATGGAACCGTTGCGGGCCGCCGCGCGGCGGACCATTGAAGACCGTTATGCGCTAAAAAACCTCCTGCCTCTCCACATCGCGCTCGTTCAAGATTTGGCCGCACGGAAGGTCCCTCCGCCCACGCATGAGAAGATCCTCGCGTTGACCCCGCCTTCTCCGGCGAGCCTTAATCCTCTAAAAAATCAAACTCGCTGACCGCCAAGTGCAGCGAGAATTGGCTCATGAGCGCCTTGTAAAATGTTTCGCTTCGGAGACGTTTCGCTTCCAGTAAATCTCTCCTTGAATCCAGGACTTGCGCAAGTGTCCGAGCTCCTGACGCGTATCCTTTTTCCATGGCGTGCAGGACCTGCGCACTTGCGGCGACCCCTTGATCCAGAGCCTTCAATTGCTCCAAGCTGGAATGTATCCCTGAATACGATTCCGCGATTTGGATGCCCACCTCGCGTTCCACCGCCAAGAGATCAGCCTGGGCTTTTTCTTTTCGTTTCTTGGATTCTCTATAATCCGCCAGAGTGCCTCCCCCGGAAAAAAGCGACCACGTGAGCCGGAC
>JACQPF010000194.1 GCA_016207625.1 Elusimicrobiota bacterium
CGTCAAGCATTGCTGCTCCCCTTTTACCAGCCGACGGGAACGGCGGTCTTGTCGTGGATCTGTGAATAATCGAAGCAGGTCGCTGTGCCGGTGGACTTAACAAACTCATCGTTTGTGGTGTCATAAAACAATTGCCCTTTCGCTGTCGGAGTGCTGACTTTAAGCTGCGCCTCGGTCCGGTTGTAAACGGTGGTTGGTCCGCCGGTGACGGTAAGCCCGCCAGCGCCGGAGATCGTCACGGTTCCGGTAGATGTCACATTTCCGTTGAATGTGGATTCCGAGAACGTCGCCGCTCCTGTCACCGTCATCGTTGCCGCGTTCACGCCTTTCGACGCCGTAATGGTGTCGGAGAACGTCGAGGCGCTGGAGACGGTGATCCCCTGGTTCACTGTGATCGATGCGTTATGGACCGTGTAAGCGTTCACCGTCAACGTGTCGGCTACCGCATCCCCGGCGGTGACGTTTCCGTTCATCACGGTGGCGCTGCCGATTGTGACGCCTTGATTCACCGTGAAGCTGGCGTAGGAGACGGTGTAGCCATAGACTGCATTGGTATCAGCCGAGGCGTTCCCGAGAGTCACATCGCCGTTAAATGTCCCGGCCCCGCTCAAGGTCATGGTGGTCCCGGTCACGCCCTTACTGGCCGTGATCGTGTCGGCCGCTGACAACGTGCTGGAAAGCATCGTCGCCCCGGTCACGTCCAACGTCCCACCGATTGTCACATCCCCCTGCAAGTCGCTGGCCCCGGTCACAACGATCGTCGAAGAGTTGACCCCTTTGACAGCCGTGATCGTGTCGTCGACCTGGAGAAGACCGGTAATGTTGTTCAGGGTCGTGCTTGCAACGATCACGGACAGGTTCACGTAAATGTCCGAAGCGTCCACGCCGTGCGCCGTGCCAATCGGTCCGGCCTTGGCGACAGACGCGAAACCGGCCAACAGAAGAATGAAAGGCAGTAACTTTTTCATAGGGGACGCTCCTTATTTCTTGACTTCCAGCTTGCGGAGCGTGATGCTTGACGCTCCGGCCGGAAGCTGAAGGTAAATTGTCGCGCTCGACTCAATGCTGCCGACAGTCGCCGGACTAAACCATAAGCCGACCGTCGGAACATTGACGGTTGACCCATCCACACGATAAAAGACGCTCGTGGTGATGTCCGGGTCACCGAGATAAACTTCACGGTATCTGCCGCCGGGGCTGATCGTCGTCACCGTATCCGAGCTGACGGATATTGTCGATTGCGACATGACGTAAGTCGAGTCGATATTTGTCAGTGGCGAAACGAGCCCAGCCGCTTCTGCGCCCACCGAAACGAACAGGCAGGCGGCCAAAACGAAGAACAAGGAAAAGATGTTTTTCATGTCAGGCTCCTAAGCCGACGTCCCGGCAGAATCGACGGTGTCCGAGATGTCCCAGAGCGCCGCGTAGTTCGTGTCCGTGATCCCGTTGTCACCATCCAGTTTCGCGTTGAAAGCGTTAACCTTCGTGATGATGGCGTTTAGAAGGTTCACGATGGCGCCCTGGTAGACGCCCGAGTTCTTCAGCGTCCCGCTCGTGCTGTCGATGCTGTCTGTGATCGAGCAAGACGATTCGTAGTCGTTGTCGATGTTCACACCGGCATCAGCATCCAGGTGTGCGAGGGCGCTGTTGAATTTCGTGATGACGCTCTGGAGATACGTCAAGACAACGCCTTGGTCCTTGATCGCCTTTGCCCCGGAAGTCTGGATCCCGGCGGGGACTGTGACTTCGTAGGACGAGACGTAGTCCGTGTCTGTGACGCTACCGTCTGAATCCAGTTTCGCCAGGATCCCGTTGATGTTCGTCTTTATGAGGACGAGGAGAGTGACCAGGTCCCCCTGATTCATCCCCGTTCCATAAATCTTTCCCATGTGAATCTCCTTTACTCGTTATATCCTTCAAATCGGCGGGGGTTTCCCCCCGCGAGGACCAGCTTTTGAGAGCTAGTGGCCGACAACCGTGACAGCAACGGTGGTTCCTGTGAAGTCAGTCGCAGCAGTCCCGTCCTGTTCGAACGAGTCCACGGTGATGACAAGGCCCGAGTAGGACACTTGGATCGTAGTGAATGCCGCGTCCAACCCCCCGGTGATAACCGCACCGACGACGGCGTCGATGGTTCCGATTCCGTGCGTCGCCTGGGTCAAGGTGATCGTGTCGCTCGATGAAGCAACAGTCGCCGTGACCGTCAGGATCTTCTTCTCACCGCTGAACTCGGTGAGAACCGCTTTTGTTCCAGTGATTGCACCCATGTCAGCTATCTCCTTTCAGCCCGATTAGAGGGCGGTCGCGGCGGTATCGATAGTGATCGCGCCGTATTCCAACGAGTTGAACATCACTTTCTGGACCCCACCCCCCCAGCCGCAGGAAATGGCCCATTTGTTCCCGTAGTCGAACGATTTCTCGTCCCACCTGGGACCGTCTTCGGTCGACGCGAAGACAGCGGCCTTCTTTCCGCACAAAATGGCGCGGAAAGTGTCGACAGCGAAGTCCTCACCAGACCCGGAGGCGGTGAAGTTGTTCCCAGCCACGGATACGTCCAGGAACGGGACATACTCGTGCTGATGAATGATGACACCGTTCCAGACCAGATCGGCTCCGGAGAAGAGCGGATTCTCCTCATCCTTCCACCACGCCTCGCGGAGCGCCTGGGCCAGCGTGGCGTTCTCGATGAGGTCGTAATACTGCCAGGGATGCACGAAGAGGACGAAGTAGTTCTTCCCCTTGTATTGCACCGGCTCGATCCGCGGGGACGCGAGCTCGGCCTTGATCTTCGCCTTCAGGATGACCTGGGGCGTGATCAGGTCCGTGGCGGCCAGGCCGGACCCGCCGGATGTGAGAGAGGTGCAGAGATATCGGCTCCCGTAGCCGTTGGCATAGGCCGTGTCCGGAATGGCGTCCGGGGTATTGGACCAGTCACAAACGGCCGTGCCGTCCGTGAAAGTGCCGGAGTAGGTCACTCCGTTCACGTCGACGAGGCTGTCGTTCGTGACCCCGCCGAGTTTCAGGAAGACCTGCTTCTCGGCCATTTCGCGGATACGGATTGACAGTTTCTCTCTGGCATCGGATCGCATGTTGTAGGCGACCTTCTGCTCGTCCAACCGACCGGTGAGCCTCACGGCGTCGCGCCATTGGTCGATGGCGACGGCTTCGGAATAGGAAGAAAGCTGCGACTCGTTCCCTTCCAGTTCGTTGTCCCCGGTCACGCCTGTGTTCTGCCCGAGTTTCGTGGTCAGGCCGAGCGTGATCGTGTCCCCCTTGGACTTCTTCAGGTCGTCCAAATAGGCGATGATCCCGCTCTCCTTTTTCTGCTTGTCGCCGGTAACGCTCATCATGCCGTTTTGGACGAAATACAGTTTGTCCTCAACGTCTTTCCACAATTCCTTTCGCCAGATCTCTGGCCGAAGGGCGTCAATGCTGACGGTGTTCATTTTGTTTTCCTCCTGAGATTTATTGGCTCAAGAGCCTTTCGCGGGTCTCGGGCTTCAGCTTTCGGAATTGGTCAACGGACATTTTCCGCACCATCTCCGGAGTGATTTCGTCCTCGCTGATTGGGACTTTTGTCCCGTTCCCCGCGACAGAGGCACTTGAGCGTCTGTTCGCGTTTTCGGCGGCCTTGTCCAACGCGCCACCGTCCATCTTTCTCGCGTTCTCGGAAGGTTCAGCCTCCGCTTTCTTCTCGGCGGGCTTCTCTTCGCTCCGTCCGCCGTTCGGTCTGTAATTCGGGTGCAGGAGTCCGATTTCGTATCCTGCGTCTGCGGCGTTGTATTCGCCGTCTCTGGCTTTGTCCGCTGAGGACGCCAGGTCAAAAAATTCACCGATCAGCCTGTTCGCCCTCGTAAGCTTTTTCTGGTCTCCGGCGAATAGCTTCGGCCCGTTTTTCAAGATGTCTGTCGTCAGTTCCATCACCTTGTCGAAGTCTTCGTATCGGGCCTTCGCCTCGTTTTCCAGCGAAGCAAGGCTAAGCTTCAATGACTGGGCCCGGAGCGTCTGTTCCTCGTTACGCTTCCTGGCCTCATCCTGTTTCTGTTGCTCGATCTCTTTCAGCCTCTTGGGTGTCAACGGCTGATCGTCAGGATCGGGAAGCGGGTTTCCGTCCGCATCCACATCTGGCGACTTCTTGCCGTTCAACTTCTCCTCAATCTCCGCGAGCCTGTTCTCCATCGCCTTGTTCTGTATCTGGAGAAAGTCCCTTTCGGTCTCGGCCGACTTCATGCGGCCCCTGTCCCGCTTCCGCAAAAAGTAGAGTTTCCGCTCGTTGAAGTTGAACGTCTTGAGCTTTTCGGCCTCTTTCTCGGGATCGTCCTCGATTTCGGCCCTGCGCGTCGCGTCCTCATCGCGCCGTCTACGGTCCTCAGGGGTCAATTCCCCCTGCTTTTCTTCCGGCTTCTTGTCCTCAGTCTTTTCCGCCGGCTTCTGCTCGCCTTTCGGACCTTCCTTCTTGTCCTCAGCCTTCTGTTCGGTCCGCTTCTTGATCAGCCCGAACCGCTCGCCCATCGACTGCTCCTCTGGCGTCAACACATCAAGCTCTGGGGCATCAACCGTCTCTTGCTTCTCCTCGGCCTTCACTTCGACCGTCGCCTCTTTCTCAGCCATTTTTGATTCCTCCTCGGGTCTTGCCCGTCGTCTCTCGGCGCCATGGCCGCCGTCAACCGCTCAAAGTTTGGCCTGTGCTGTGATCGGCCGTTGTCACGATCCTTTGGGCCCACCTCATGAGGCGAGGGATACTCAGACACAGGCACGAAATCTTTCCGACAACAAAAAAGGGACTGTCCAACACCCTTGCGGGTATCAAACAGTCCCTGAAAAACTGTTGTCGGCGGTCGCTTCAGGAGCGCATCCGGTTCATGAGGCCGGACGGAGAGCATTCGCTCTCACCGTATGGTTTCGTGACGCCTTAGTGCGGGTGCATCGGCATCTTGGGTTTCCGTTTCTTTTTGGCCAAGCGAATCACGCCCCTTTCATCAGTGAATCAAAATCGGTTTTTTAAGGCGCTCGATGGCGATTTCGGCGCTCTTCTTCTTGTATGTGTCCTTTCGGCAAGCGTGATCTCAAATATAACGCACTATTTTATTCGGACGGTACACACCCTTCCGTGGCACTCCTGGCGCCCGGCGCTGGTGATGTCCTGATCATGAAGGGGGTGA
>JACQPF010000196.1 GCA_016207625.1 Elusimicrobiota bacterium
AGGGCGTCAAGCCCTCGTCCTAAAGCTTTGTGCATATTTCATTTGCTCCTTATGATGAAACTTCTCCCGGGGCGGAAGACCCGTTCGCCGCCGGCTCCGCCGGGGACGCGGGAGGCTCGGCCGCGGAATCCTCATGGGGTTCCACGGACAGGCCCCGCCTGCCCAGGAATTCCTTCGCTAAACCAAGGTAGGCCAAGGCTCCGGAAGAATTTTTATCGTACGATAAAACGGGTTTCCCGTAACTGGGGGCTTCCGCCAGACGGATGTTCCTTGGGATCGTGGTCTGATACAACTTGTTCCCGAAGAACTTTTTGACTTCCTGGTGGACCTGCTGGACCAGGTTCGTCCGAGGATCGTACATCGTCACCAGGACGCCCTCCAGCTGAAGGCGCGGGTTCAGCGCGCCGCGCATCCGGTCGATGGTGCGCACGAGGAGCGAGAGGCCCTCGAGCGCGTAATACTCGCACTGCATGGGGATCAGCACCGAATCGGCGCAGGCCAGAGCGTTCAGCGTCAATAAGTTGAGGGCGGGAGGGCAATCGATGAAGATGTATTTGTAGGCCTTATGGAACTTCTCCAGGGCCGTCTTCAAGCGCTTTTCCCGGTTTTCCGCGTTGACGAGCTCCACCTCCACTCCGTACAGGTCGATGTGCGAAGGCGCCACGTCCAGCCATTCCACGCAGGTTTCCCGAAGGATGTCCTCCAAGGGCGCGTCTTGTAAAAGAACGTGATAGATGTGTTTCGTGACCTTCTCGCCCACGATCCCCAGCCCGGAGGAGAGGTTGGATTGCGGGTCCATGTCGATCAGGAGCGTCTCCTGGCCGAGGTGGGCGAGTGACGCGGCCAAATTGATGGCCGTGGTGGTTTTCCCAACGCCTCCCTTTTGATTCGCGATGGCTATGACTTGCGCCACATTCTCTCTCAATCCAAATCGATTTCCCGCATGGGGGGCGGAGCGTCGGGCTCTTCTTTGGCCCGCTTCATGGCTTCCTCAAAGGTTTTCTTCAGCCGGCTGCCTTTATTCTTCTCCGCCTCGAGGGACTTCCGGAACGCTTCTTCGCGCTGGCCGACGTTTTCTTTCAGAGCCTGCACGGCCTTGGCGATGTCCGTCACGGGAGACGTCTTGACTTCCTTATGGAGCAGGACTTCTTTCGTCTCGGCGTCCACCACAAGGATCGCCTGGCAGGCGGGACAGCGCACTTCAAATGTGGATCGGTTCTCAGCCATCATCAATTCCTTCAGGAAAAAATAGGGAATTCCCGGGAAGCCTTGGACGACAGGACCCCCGGGCGACGTGGTGTGCGGAGATTATACAAAAAACGTTCTATTAGATAAGGATTTTTTGTGGCGGCCCATGCCTGGCGGCATGGGCCGCCCGCGCCGGTGTTTTGGCGCGGGCGGCCGGGAGTTGAAGCTGTGGAAACTTAGAACGTGTAGGTGACGCCCGTCATGAAGTTGAACTTCGGCTGCTGGATCTGAGGCAAATATTTCACCCCATCCGCCGTGCGTACGCCGCTGTGGTAATACGTGGAGTTGAAGACGTTGTCGAATTTCGCGAACAGGCTCGCCTTCGCGCCCAAACGATAGTTGGCGTTGAGGCCCACGACGGTGTAGCCCTTGATGGAGCGCAGGATCGGGCTCGTGGCGGGGTTTTTCGCGTGGTTGACAGTGTTCTTCTTCGACACATAATTGGCTTTGGGGTAGAGCGAGAGCTTCCCGACGGTGTAGAGCACGCCGAGGTTGAGCTTCACCGGAGCCATGTCGCCGATCTCGGTTCCATTGCCGTCCTCGTTGAAAGCGCCCGACACGTTGCTTTCCAAGACGATGTTTTTGAGCAGGTGCCGGTCCAAGGACAACTCATAGCCGTTGATCTTGGCTTCCCCGGTGTTTCGGTGCTGATCCAAGCCGGGAAGGCCGGAAGGCTGGAGGGTGATCACGTCGCTGACCTTGCTGGTGTAGACGGCGGCGGAAACCCGCATCCGCTCGGTGGCGTACATGGTTCCCACCTCGTAGGACTTCAGCTTCTCCGGCTTCAATGTCGGGTTGGGCACGCGGAGGCCGGCGGTGGAATACTTCGTCCAGTCATCCGCTTCCTGAAAAGCCTCGGAATACTGGGCCCGAAGGCTCATGTTGCCCGCCATTTTGTAAACGACGGCCATCCGGGGAACGATCACGTTATAACCTCGATCGTTCTCGTCACGGCTGCGTTCGCCCCGGGCGCCCACCACGACCTCCAAGGGGTCCGCCGGTTGCACGATGGCCTGGAGATAAGACCCCATTCTCCTTCGAGAATGACGCGGGCTGGCCATGATATTGCCTTTCGTGTTCCCTTCGCTGTAGTCCTCCTGGGTGTCCGTGTAATTGTAGACCAACCCGGCGGAGAGGTTGAGCATGTCCGCCGGCTTGTAGCTCACCCGCTCATCCACGTTGACGTCCCAGGCGAGGATCCGGTCGTAGGGCGCGGCCCCTATGCCTTTCGAGAGGGAGGAGAGCTTCTGGAGATAGGTGTTGTAATCGTTGTTAACGATCCCCGTGGTGTTGGCGGTGCTGTCGTTGGCGCTGTAGTATTTGGAGCTGAGCCAGGCGCTGGGAAGCAGTTGGTGATACCGGTAAGCCGCTTGGCTGTCCAGGGCCAGGTTATCGGAAATTTTCAGCTTATGAGACAATGAGTAGCCCTGGTTCATATCCGCCCACTCGGCGTATTTCGCCCGGGTCTTCACGTTGATGTAGCGCCGTTCGTCCGTGTCGTTCTTCAGCCAGGCGAGACCCGTGAACTTGAAATTGCCGAAGAAGAGGTTGCCGTGGAGGCCCCAGTAGGAAAGCGGAAGCTCCTCGTTCAGGTCCGAGATGTCGGTGAGCCGGTTGTCGAGGAAGAGTTTCGGCTGGCTATAGGCGCCGGTGTAATTGCTTGAAAAACTTCCCGGGAAGGTGAGCTTGCGGGTGTTCTTGTTCGGCAATTCGTCCTGCTGGACGTACCGGCCCGTGAGGTTGAAGCCGAAGCGCTCGCCGACCTTCTTCCCTACGCTGGCGTCCAGGGTCTTGGTGCCCCAGCTGCCGTAGCTCACGGCGGCCTTGGGGCGGCCCACCTCGTCTTGGGACTTGGTGATGATGTTGACGATGCCGCCGAAGGCGTTGGTGCCGTAGAGGGCCGACGCCGGGCCGTAGAGCACCTCGATGCGCTTGACTTGGCTTAAAGGGTACTGACGGGCCACCCAGTTCGTCTGCTTCCAGATATCGTTTTCGACGATGCCGTCGTACATGAGGATGAACCGTTCCGAGTTGCTCGAACGGAACCCGCGCATGAAGATGTTGGTGTATGTGGCGGAGAAGTCCTTCGAGATGTCGAACCCCGGCAGGTCCTGAAAGACCTCATACAGGTCCGTGTAGCCGCGCTGCCGGATCTGTTCGTCGGTGACGACCACCATGGTCGCGGGGGACGATAAAATGGATTGCTCTTCCCGCGTCGCCGTGACCACCGTCGGGATGTCGCCGAAGATCATCTCTTCTCCCATGGTGAAAGATTGCACGAGCAAGGTGTCGCCGGTTCCGGAAGTCCATCCCTGTTGACCGAGCATGACAAGGCAGAGGAGCTGCGCCAGAAGAGCCTTGATTGTTTTCATAAGTTTTTAATTCCTCCCATTGATCATAATTCCGATTCACATGTCCTATTAACATCTCTCCTATCCTGTAGCAAGGATAACGGCGGACGGGAACCCTGTCAAGGGAAAAAAACACTTGAAATCACCCCTCTCCCGCGTCATGATTTGAGAGGGGTTACCGTCATTCACTTAAATCCGTTGGAAACCATTAAAACCGAAATTGAAAACCATTTCGGTTTTTTCCCGCCCTTTTTCGCTCCGGCGCTCGGCGCTCCGGAGGTCTTGGACGGCCTATGGCGGCTGACCTCTTCGGCTTACTGCAAGAACCCCCTGCCGGCTCTCTTGAAAGAAAAAATAGCCGCGCGCCTCTCGCGCTATTGCCCGGTCCCCTATGAGCTGGTTTGTCACGCCTGCGCTTTGCGCTCTTTGGGGATGCCGGCGGGAAAGATCTTCTCCTTAATGTCCGAGGCCGCGCCCGCCTCGGAGATCCACATCAACGACTCCCTGCGTGCCCTCTCCATGGAGAGCCTTCCCCTGCCGGCGTGGCCGGACCCCGAGTCTGAAATCGAGCGCCATGTGATCCGCTGCCTGGAGTTCATTTACCTCAACCCTTCCCTGGCGGGTCCCTGCTGGAGCGAGTTGAACCGCCTTTTGGGCCCCGCGCGAAGAGACGGCGCGGCGATGCTCCTCTCCTACATCCGGACGAGCCACCTGTGGACGGAATCCCATCCGGAGATCTCGTGCGAGGCGGACCGCAGGCATCAGGAGCAGGGGGAGCGCCTGGCCCGGGAAGAGCCGCGCTGGCCGGACTTCGTGCGGCGGTACCCGGACATCGTCCGGCTGGAGCAGAGGAGCCTCGAGCAGCAGCTCACCGCCGAGATCGCCCAGCGCAAGCGCATGGAAGAACAGCTCACCCGCTACACGGTGGAGGTGGAGGAATCCCGCGACCGCCTGCAGGAACAGGCCAGCCAGCTCGCCCGCCAGGCGGAGGAGCTTTACCAGCGCCGGGAAGAGCTCCTGAAAGAGGTCTCCGAGCGCAAGCGCGCGGAAGAAAGCATCCGCATTTTCGCCGAGGTCGTGAAGAACATGCCCATCGGCGTCATCGTCTGGCGGCTGGAGGACGCGAAGGACGTCAAGTCCCTCCGGCTCATCGCCACCAACCCGGCGGCCGAGGTGTTCACAGGCCTCGCGCTGGAAAAATGCGTCGGGAAAACTCTCCCGGGCATTTCTCCCGTGCTGGCCGGGTCCAGCGCGCCCGGCGTTTACGCCGAGGTGATCCGCTCCGGCGCCCCGCGCGACCTGGGAGAGAACCACCCAGCCGCGTCCCAGTCCCCCCAGAGGCGCGTTTCCGTCAAGGCGTTCCCCCTGCCGAACCAATGCGTGGGCATCACCTTCGAAGACATCACGGAACAAAAACAGGCCGAGGAAGAGCTGGCCCGCGCGCGGGACGCGGCCCTGGAGCTGGCGCGCACGCGGTCGGAATTTTTGGCCAACATGAGCCACGAGATCCGCACCCCTTTGAACGCCATCATCGGCATGGCGGGGCTGCTCATGGAGTCCGAGCTGAGCCGTCCGCAGCGCGAATTCACCGAGACGATCACCAGCGCCGGGGACACCCTGCTCGGGATCATCAGCGACATCCTGGACTTCTCCAAGATCGAATCGGGCAAGATGGAATTGGAGACGCTGGACTTCGACCTGCGCGGCGTCTTCGAGAACGCCGTCGGGCTCCTGGCGGCGCGCGCCCAGGCGAAGGGCCTTCAGATCGCCTCCGTCGTTCCGGCCGAGGTGCCGGCGCTCCTGCGCGGCGACCCCGGGCGCCTGCGCCAGATCCTCATCAATTTATTGAGCAACGCGGTGAAGTTCACGGAAAAAGGCGAGGTGGTCGTCCGCGCCGAGAAAGAAGAGGAAACGGACCGGCACATCCTCCTCAAGCTCTCGGTGTCGGACACGGGCATCGGGATTTCCCCCGACGTTCAAAGACGCCTCTTCCAGCCCTTCTCCCAGGCCGACGCCTCCACCACGCGCAAGTACGGCGGAACGGGGCTCGGGCTGGCCATTTCGAAACGGCTGGTGGAGCTGATGGGCGGGGAGATCGGCGTGGAAAGCGAACCGGGGCAATGGTCGAAATTTTGGGTTCGCCTTCGCTTCGGGAAACAAGACCATGCTCCCGCGGCTGCCAAGGCGCGGGACGACCTGTCGGGGCTGCGCGTGCTCATCCTGGACGCCAACGCCACCCAGAGGGAAATCCTTCAGCAGATCATCGCCTCCTGGAAGATGCGGGGCGACGCCACCGCCAGCGAGACGGAGGCGCTGTCGATGCTCCGCCGGGGAGCGGCGGCCAAGGAGCCGTATCACGTCGTCCTCCTGGACATGGGCCTGCCCGGCATGGGCGGATTGGCCTTCGCCTTGAAGGTGAAGTCCGACGCCGCGATCTGCTCGGTGCGGACCGTGGCCCTCACTTCCCTCGCCCAGCCGATGGAAACGGACGTCCTGCGCGCGGCCGGCATCGCCGCCGCTCTCACGAAACCCGTCAAGCAGTCCCCGCTCTACGACTGCCTCGCCCATCTCACGGACGGCCTCAGGGAAGCGGCGTCCGCCCCGGGCGCCGCCGACGGCGCCAAGCACGACCATTTCCGGATCCTCGTGGTGGAAGACAATCCCGTCAACCAGAAAGTCGCGGCCCTCCAGCTTGAGAGGCTGGGGTACCGCGTGGACATCGTCGGGAGCGGGCGGGAAGCCGTGGACGCCGTGCGGGACCACCCCTACAACCTCATCCTCATGGACTGCCAAATGCCGGAGATGGACGGTTACGAGACGACGGCGGCGATCCGCCGGCAGGAAGGACGCGTTCAGCACACCCCCGTCATCGCCATGACGGCCCACGCCCTCGAGGGCGACCGCAAGAAGTGCCTGGCCGCCGGGATGGATGACTACATCTCAAAACCCGTCAAGCTGAAGGACTTGGCCGCGCTCTTGTCCCGTTGGGACGTGCCGATCGACCCGTCGCGCCTGGAGAACTTGCGTGAAGCGGCCGGGGACGAAAGCGTGCGCCTGGTGGGCGAAGTGATCGACCGTTTCCTGGAAGACACGCCGGGACGTTTGGAAAACATCCGGAAGGCCGTCCAGGAAAACAACTCGAAAAACTTGGAGATGGCCGCCCACTCCTTGAAAGGAAGCAGCGCCAACTTGGGCGCGAAGGGCCTCTGGACCCTCTGCGAACGCATTGAGGATTTGGCTCGGCGGGGGAAGCCGGCGGAGGCCGACCGGTTTCAGGAGGAACTGCGGGAGGAGTTTGCGCGGGTGAAGGTGAAGCTGGAAAAAGAGAAAGGAGGTCAATCCCGGTAAATTATTTTAAAGGTGTTTCCTTTCCTTTGCCGCTTTCTCTTTTTAAACTATATATACAATTTAAATTTTGACAAACTATATAT
>JACQPF010000208.1 GCA_016207625.1 Elusimicrobiota bacterium
CTCTCGGTTAAATTCGGTCACCGAGGCATGGCAGACCGTACAGGCACTCGTCAGCTGGAGGTCCTCCGCCGTGCTTGCCGACTCGTCTCCCTCATCGGTCCCCTGAAGATGACCGATCGCATGCCCGGACCTAAGTTTGAAGGCGTGGCCTCCCAAATGTTGGTAGCCTTCCTCGTCCTGCGAAGGCCCCTCGGCCATATGGCAGGTCACACATTTGTTGTTTGCGGAGGAAAGGGTACTGTCACCAGTGACATCGGCCAGAGTGAAGGTGGTACCGGAGTGGAAGGAGTTTTCATCCAGTGTCAGGTCGTTGGTCCCGTCGTTGTTCAGGTCCGTAACCGCCTGCTTCCCTTCCAGCATCGGGCTTTGCACCGTATAGTGCATCCCGCCGCGCCAGGCTCCAATCGCCGTCCCGTACTTTGTCGAGCAGACACCATCCGTGGTCGCAACCCCTGCCGTCGCGTCGTCGTCCGCGGTGGTCGCGGATCCGTCACCGTTCACGTCGCAGGACGTCTGGTTCAAGGAGTAGTTCCCGTCGTGGCAGGTATAGCAGACCGCCGCTTTTCCGGCGTTCACGGTCGAACCATCGATCGCCATGGTGACGTTACCGGCAAGCCGAAGTTGTCGTTCGTTAGCGGCATTGTGGGGGTCATGACAGGCGGCACAGGTTGCACCGACGAAACCACCCTGGGCATCAGCCACGAGGCTGACGAGGGCAGACCACCCCCCCTCAACAAAAAGCTGAAACCCCTTGGCCGAGTGACAACGCTCGCAACCCGTTCCCAGCCAGGCGCTTTGATAGGCCCCGCTTCCATGTTTGACACCGGTCATGTTATGCGCGGAATTTTTCCACTGGGTCTCCTGGATATGACACTGACCGCAGACCCCCGCGCTGGATAACGAATAGGCAATGTGCGTCGGGGACCCATCATGCTGACTTCCCGGGCCGTGACAGTTTTCGCACTGGATGTTGGCCAGTTTTGCCAGATCCGGTTCAGAACTCACAAACGTGCTGAAGGTCAGTCCCCCCTCGGGGAAGGTGAATCCCGACGTGTTCGCCAGGTCGTCAAAGCCGCCGTTGACGGCATCTTCATTAAAACCAACCGTATGGAACTGCCAGAGATACGGGGTCGGGGCGAGACCTTCATAGGTCTCCATCGAGTTTTGAAATTTGGCGGCATGAACGGTATTAGACCACTCGGTCACCTTGTCTGCCTCTATCGTCCCGTCATGGCAGTTGGCGCATTGCGGGGAGACCGGCGTGGTGCCGCCGACCGTTCCGACACCGACCCACTCCGCCGCGCTGACATTGAGCGTGCCGGGCGTCTTGACCGCAGTGACGGTAGAGGTGCTGTTGCCGGTTGAGCTGGAGTAGCTGATCTCATAGAGGCCGGCCTTGTCCGGAATGAAATTCGGACACTGGACCGACGAGCTTGTCGAGCCACTGTTGCGGAATGTGGCGGACGAGCCGCTTGGCATTGAGGTGAGCGTCCAGCTCCAGTCAGTGACCGGATCTCCCTCCTCATTGGCGGTGACCGTTGTACTCGCCCCGGAGGCGTCGAGGCTTGCCCCGCAGAGATAGACCGTCTCTCCGATCGCTACATTGGTAAGTCCGCTCGCTGTATGAATTTCGACATTCTCATCCTCGACATAAACGGTGAAGGCGGCTGAATCCGAATTGCCGCTTGAGTTGGTAACGGTCAACCGAAAGACCATCTTCGTATCGTCGCGTGAGACTGGGAAGACCTGCCACTTGTAGTGGTCGCTCTCGTGCATGAGATCGGAAAAGGAGGGCCCGGTAAACTCAAGCGTCGCGTTGGTCGTCCCGCCGGTCTGGGTCGCCCCGGGGCCGGAGACCTGTTCCCAGGAATAGGAGGTGATGCTCCCTCTGCTCGTCGCCCCGGAGAGGACCCCACCCGTCTCATCCAGATTGATCACATATTCGGCCTGCCCCAATCGCGTCCGGGTGCCGATTGCCGAGCTGGAGCCGACCGTAATAGCGGCGATCACGTTTTTTGCGGTGACAACGACCGTATCGGTATCCGCATTGTTGTTCAGCGACAGCTTGATCTCGTATTCGCCGGCGACATCAGCCGTGAAGGTCGGTGCCAGTGAAGTTGATGAAGAGAGGGTTGCCGAGGAGCCGGTCGGTTTTGATTCAAACGTCCAGAGGGCGCTGTTCACACCGGTACTCGCCTGACCATCCAAGGTAGCCTTGTCACCCACTAAGGCATCCTGATCATCGCCCGCATTCGCCGTCACTGTGGTTGTCGTTGTTCCGTTACCACAGGCGGTCAAGAAAAGGCCGACCAGAAGGATCCCTGCTAATCTTTTGAGAATCACAACACCCCCTTTTTTTTCCTGTCTAACAAACTTACCGGTCTGCGATCTATGATCTCCGTCATCACGAACCCTGTTTCTCATCAGATTTCAAAATAATCTCCCCTACGGGTGACAGCTAGAACAGGACATCCCGTTATCCGGATGCCGGAGTGGAGAATGACAACTTCGGCAATTCGCACCGGTCACATGAAGCGAGTTTGCCGGTTGTGCCGGGGCCGAGTTGTGAGACGGGGTCCCCGTATGACAGACCGCACATTTTTCTCCACCGGCAGAGGTCAGCGGGAAATGACAACTCAGACAATGCCGATTGCTTGGCGCCCCCCAGAGGGCGCTGTGATCAACCGGCTCTGTGTCTGCATGGCATCGCTGACAAAAATCGGCCCCTCGATGACAGGAAAAACAACGAGAACGATCCAGGCCGACCTGAACCCCATGCCCCTTTAATCTCCAATGTTCGGTATGATCCTGCGGCGGTTCCTGCTGATGACAGCTGGTACAGTGGGACTCCTGATGACACTGAAGGCAGGTCGTCTCATTTTTAAGACCATAACGTTTGATCCATTTCCCATGACTCCTCTTCCACGACTGGTCGTGTCGCGCCGGACGGGTCTTTTTTGTTCTCCCATCGTCATGGCACGCGGCACACTCAACTCCCTTCTCAACAACCGGATGTTCAAAACCGGTCGCCTTTTCGCACCCCTTGTTTCCAAGGAAGAGCGGCAGGCCCAAAATCAAAAATAAAACAAGCCTCTTCATTAGAAACTCCAGATCAGCCGCGCATCCGCGCTGTGAAAATTGTTAACGTCATTATGTTCGAACTCATACCCTCCCCGGAATTGCAACTCTTTCCACACCTTCACTTGAGCCGAAGCAAAATAAGTCTGGACGTCGGTCGACTCATTTCCGGCAAAGAGATTGAACCGATAAAGATAATAGGCGGTCCCCCCCTTCAGCGTCAGCCATTCATTCCAGAGACCTTGGGAGAGGAAGAGGGAGCCGCCGAAATTATTGTTCTTCAGCGTATTGTCCTCTCCATGATAGTAATCGGCCGTCGTGGTTAAGGCGAAATCGTCAATCGGGAGATTGAACATCGAGAACGAAAGAAATCCCCGCTCAAATCCGTGATTGAAGGCGCTTGCGATCTGGGTCTGGTCGAGCCGTCGAATGGAACCTCCTCCATCCACGGCAAAATGAGACCCGAACCCCTTTGACGAAGAGAGAGAGAACTCCGTGTAGGGA
>JACQPF010000222.1 GCA_016207625.1 Elusimicrobiota bacterium
CTTGTTCCCCTTCGCATAATGAACCCCCCCTGTTTCGGATTTTGGTTCATTACACAAAACCGCGGAACTCACGTCACGCACGCTTGCCGAAAGGACACAATTGATTCAGCGTGGACTTCTGTGGCGTGATGTTGGACAAGTAGTTGGTTTCAGGCCAGAATGGCGTTCCCTTAAAGGGGGCGAAGGGAACCTGGTGCCCGCGGTCCACTTTAATCTTCCGCGCGGCGCCGTCGTAGTCCGCCGGCTCCAGAGTTTCCTCGGGCTTGAGCCAGGGATCCGCTCTCCATTCGCGCGTGGCCTCCCTGGTATCGGCCTCCCCGGTGCCCCGCACCAGGCGGTAGACAGCCCAATCGGCGAATTTCGTCTCCCCGTTGTTGGACAGGATATAGATGTCCCGGACGATGAGCACGTTCGCGGCCGGGCCACCCGCCGGACAGCCGTGCAGGCAGAGCTTGGATTTGATCCGCTGGCCTTCCGCCGCGCAAAGCGAAAACTCGAGAAACAGGAGGATGAGTCCGAAAGCGAAAAGCTTCAAACGAAGGGTATCCCCGTCCTTTGAACGGTCGGTGTAGATCACGGTTTCACTCGATCCGCCGCAAAGATTCGGTCATTTCTTGAAATAAAACCGGCCTCCCACATTCAATGTCGCCCCTTTGACTTTCCAACCGTCGCCCTGGTCGATTTCGCGGTAGCCGGCTCCCAGGCTCCAAGTGAGCGCGTTGGTGACCGGGATCCGGAGATCCGCGACCAGCGACGACTCCCGGAACCGGATGTTATCATCATCGAATTTTCCGGTCAGTGGAGAATAATTGGCGTTGAAGCCCAGTGAAGGATACTTGTCAGGGTTTTGGGACGTATCAACGGGTGTGGACGGCTTTGACTCCCAAATGTCGGCGGAAGGCTTCTGGGCCTTCGCCGGGCCCCACAGGTCCCCGGATGAGGAGCGGACATTCCCGCCGTTGGTTTCCGAGGAACCGATACCAGGCCATCCCAAGAAGATCACCAAGATTAATACGTCAAACCAAAATCGTCCCCAAGATTTCCCCCACCTGTTGCAATGTCGCATAAACAGACTCCTTTCGCGAAAGGGCGCAAGGCCCCCTATTTTCTGAATCTCCAGGCCCGACTTCATGTGGAAGCGACTCAATAATGGAATTTGCCTGCCCCAGGTTTCATTTCAGGATTGCTACCAATGGGGCAGTCTTCGGCGGATAGTTCTTCGGCCCACGCCCGGTAGGCGAACAGGGACACCGGGTTCATCACGCAGGCGTCGTTCCCATAGGGGTGCATAAAGTGGAACAGTTGATGGCCGATTTCATGGGTAGCACCTATGCCGGCGAGTTGGGCCGCCTCTTCGAAGGTGTAGTTTTCTCCGCCGCGCATTTGCCGGGCCCACTTATCTTCAGCCGTGAAGGCGAAAGTGCTCCAAATGGAAAAGGTCCCAAAACGGGAGCTTTTGCTGTAGGTCGTGATCCCGTTGCTGTAGCCGCCGCGGATCGCTGAATGGACGGAAGGATAGACGTGCTCTACGCTGGCGAGGATCTGGTTGGTCAGCACCAGCTCGTAGGGCACCTCCCCATAACCCAAGGCAAGCCACATCATGTATTCGTTGTAGGGGGAATCGTCGATGATCGGGCCGCCGTCCAGCGCCCGGATGGTTCGCCAGCTTTCGATGCGCTGCAGTTGCAGCTCCGCCAGAGCCGCCCCCAGCGCTTCATAGTTGGCTTCCTTGATTTCCACATGGGGCTTAACGTATTCAATCATGCCGGCAAGAGGTTCCCCCATCTGGCGGAATCCTTGACCGAAGTCCCTAGCCAGACGACCGGGATCGCCCCGGCCGCTCTTAAAATCGTAGATTTGTTTTCGGACGTCCCGCTCGTTCTTTCGAGGGATTTTCTGGAAAAGGGCCTCTATGGGAATTTCATCGGTGGGGGAAAACCGCAATTCTAAGCCGAAGTGTTCGCGGGCCGTGTCCCGCGTGGCTTGAAGCAATATCTGTAATTGGGCAGGCGTCATGCGCGGCAGGCGCGGGTTGACGGCATAAGCGACGCGCAGTTCGATAGAACCTTGTGGAAAGGTGGGCAACGATAATTCGCTCGGCTCCTCTCTTCGCTGGCAACCTACTACGAGGAGGGCAAAAATGACGACAGCCAGCCGCCATTCTGGTGGAGATAAAAAAGAAGTGGCCATATTGGTCAGCACACCTGCCAGACTCCCTTCTCCCGCTTCCCCATGGCGATCCGGCCAATAACGGCTTGATCTTCGAAGGAATACAACATTCCCGCGTGGCGGACTTTCCAGCCCAGCATGGTGCGGACTTCCACGCAGACAGCCAGGTGCCTTCCATCGGGGGACCGCTCAGCCGACTCGACGCGACACCGTCCGCCGCCCACCAAGGGAGCGACGCAGGCCGCCACCGTTTCCCACCGCCCGGGATCATCCGCTTTTCGCCGGGTTGCCTCTAAAAGACCGACCAGGACTTCAAACCGATTGCTCCCTTTCCCGACTATATATTCTACGTGCATGGCCACACCCGTTATATCGCATACCCGCAAGTCATCGAGGTGGGAGCGGCGGCCGCTCCATAGGCAGGGCTTGGCTTCCAGGGGAGCGCAGAATTTCCCCGCCACAGACCTGACGGCCTCTGACTCCAGCAAGAGGGCGCCAGAGAGACTGCTGGACACAAAAAGTTTTTTCAGGGCTTTTTTCCCGCTGGCCGCGCATCTCTCCAATTCCCGCGGCAGAACTTTTTTGCCGGTGACCTCGCACGTTTCCAGTAGCCCGGGCATAACAGCCTTGCCAGTGACCTCGCAACGCTCGGCCTCGGCGGGCAGGAGAGGCTGGTTTGTTTCGGGACAGACGATGAATTCCAAACGATGCCCCGTCTTCCCCGAAACCGCCGAATGCACCTGTTCATCCATTCGGTAACGTTTTCCAGATGCTTGACTGACGGCCAATTCAGTCTCCAGTATCTCGGCCGACGTTAATTCACACCGGGCGAAAAACTCCGGTTCGGCTCTCTTTCCGCTCAAAGCGGAGGTCTTGAGTAGGGACGAGATGACCGACCGCCCCGTTACGGCTGACTTCTCGACCTCGTCGGCCAAGACACGCTTACCGCTGAGTCCACACACGGCGGCATGTTCCGGGAGGGCTCTCCGGCCGCTCGCCTCCGACCGGACCAGGAGGTGCCGCAACACGGCTTTGCCGCTGATTTCGCAACGCCCCAGGCATTCGCGCGGCGCCCTCTTCCCCGTGGAAGCGCAGGTGTCCATCTCCGGCTGGCTCCATATTTCACTCGTGGACGGTCGTAAGGTGAGGAAGCTCTCGTAAACATCCTCGGATCCAAGGCTGTAGGAGACGCGCAGGCGGTTTTGGCGATGGCTCATTCCTCCGAGTCCAATCAACACGACCCCGACCCTGGGCGTAAAGTCGTCCTCCAGCTTTTTTCGCTTCCTCGCATCCTGGCCGGCCGCCCGTAGCTCCTGCACCAGCCGTTCCTGGTAAAAGCGGCAGAACTCCGCGACGCCCGTGTCTTCCAGGACCTTGGCCTTCAATTGCTCAATATTCACCCCGACCGTAGACGGGTCCTCCAAGGAGTCCCCCAGAGATGGGAGGGAACTTCGTTCCAGGATTCGGTGTGCCTCTGAGAAGCAATTGACTTCCACCAGCCGCTCGTAACTATCGTGGGCCACCGTCACTCGCGCCCGGAGAAGGGCCGTGCCGTCGAAACACCGCCAGGTCTCCTCCACGCGGGAGCCTTGGAAAGTGCCGCCGAAGCCGTCCACCCAACCCCGGACGACTTCCTCGACCCGTGGGGCGGCGGTTTGATCGACATCTTCCACTTGGTGCCGCCCTGCGCCGGCCACGCGGGCGACCAAGCGCTCAAAAGCCGGCGTTCCAGGCTTGTAGAGGGTTGCGGAACCCTCCGAGGACACCTGGCCGTCCTCAAACCGGATCACCTCGCGTTGTCCGTCCAGATCGCATATATAGGTTCCTGACGGATCGGGAGACAGCCGCGCCCCCAGGCTCTCCAGCGCGGAAAGGACGAAGTTGCGGGGCTCCATGGACCGGGAGAGGGGCGGCAGTTTGGGGGACCGGGGGCCCGAATCGAGAGCCCCGTTCATGCCTCCCAACATGGCGTTGATGTTGTCCTCTTCGTGTTTCAACTCCTCCTTGGCCTCCAAAATGTTTTTTTCCGCCATGCGAGTGGCCGCCTCCACATCCTTGCCGGCCAGGGAAGCGACGATCAGCTCCCGGATTTTCTCCTCAAAACCCTTGGAGTCCTCCTCATCTTCATTAAGCCCGGCGCCCTCCAATAACGCCTCCACGTCGCCCACGGCGTGGGATGCCATCTGGAGCTTCTCCATGAGCCTGCCCACGATATGCTCCTCAAAGGTGTCGCGTAGAATGACGTTGAAAATGCACACGCTGGCATGTTGGGAAGCCAACCGCTGGACGCGGCCGATCCGCTGCTCCACGACCATGGGGTTCCAGGGGAGGTCGAAGTTGACCAGGACGTTCGCCACCTGGAGGTTGACACCTTCGGAGCCGGCCTCGGTGGAGACGATCACATGGATTTCAGGAGGATCTTTCCAGAACCGGGAGATGGTCTGTTGGTTGCGCTGACCAGAGTCGCCGTTGATGAGCCCACAGGGGATGCCCTTCTCTCCCAAAAGAGCCTCGATGGTGGTCTGAGTCTCCCGGCGGGTGGTGAAAACCACCATCCGCCACCGATCCGGGTTCTCCGCCTTGAGCTGGTCGATCAAGGCCCCCAGCCCTTGCAGTTTGGCCGTGGTCCGCATCCGATGGACAACGGCCCGAACTTGCTCCGCCAAGGAGGTGGGGGCTGTTTCGTTCCGCGCCATATTCTCCAACTGTGCCAATAGTGCGTGTGGGCTGCTGACTGTGGCCTGGAGGATGGAAATCTGGGCGAGCCGGTTGAGTTTTTGGATGGGCTTGGCGATGATATCAATGATTTCCAATTCTTCGGAGGTGGGGTCTACTTTGTGGAGTTGGACCTTGCGGTCTGGGAAAGAGAGCTTGGCGTCCGCCCGCCGGAACCGGGACATGTAGCCGTAGACGATGGACCGAAATTCGTTTTGCTTTTCCGGCCTTAGTTTTCGCGCTTTGGTACGGCCGTCGGCGATGAAATTCCGAACGAACATCCCTTCGGTCCCGAAGGGGTTCTCATGCCCGCGGGCCACAGTCAGGAGGTCCACCAGAGAATAGAGGTCCCAGAGCCGGTTATGGATGGGGGTCGCGGTCAGCATGAGGACGTACTTGAAGAGCCTGTCCGCCAGAGCCTGGCGGAAGCGTATGGCCCTCTGCGGGGTCCTGTCGGTCCCGTAGAGGTTGCGGAGTTTGTGGGCCTCGTCCAGGACGAGCATCTCGAACCCCGCCTTGGCGATGAGGTCTAGGTAGAGACGGGCCGAGTCGTAGGTCGTGATGACGGCGCCTATTTCTCCCGGCGGCTTGGCTTCGACCAAATCCTTGCCCACGGCGCCCACGCCGGGGATTCCAAATTTCACCTCCAGCTCCTCTTTCCATTGGGGGATGAGCAGTTTGGGACAGACGACCAGCACCTTGGATAGCCGTCCCCGGGCGATGAGTTCGCTGGCGACAAGGCCCGCGCTGATCGTTTTTCCAAGACCCACGTCGTCCGCCAAAAGCGTCACGGGAAGGCGGCGGCAGAAGGTGATCAAGTTGGTGACTTGGTGGTGATACGGCTCCAGCCGGTCGCGCCACTGGCCTTCGGAGCGAAGGTCTTCCCGGCTTTCGATGACGATGGGTTCTATGAGGTCGTACTCTACGGCGGCCCGGTACAAGGAGTAGTCGGCTTGGTCCGCGATGCGGCGGAGAGGCTTGAATTGAAACGTCAAATTTGACGGACTTCTATTCACTTACTTTTTCTCCACTACAGGTCCATTTCCAATCTCCGCCGTCTCTTTCCTTTCAGGTTCTTTGAAGGCTGCCACCTCCGGTTTGTTTTGTACGGCAGAGACCTCTGGTTTTTCCTCGTAATACATTTTGACTCTAACAATTCCCTCTTTTGCCGCTTGCGCAACGGTTGCCTTGTCGATAATTTCCGATAGAGCTTCGTAAAAATAATACGAAAATTCATCGCGCTGTCTTTTCGTCAGATCTTTTGTCATTTCATCAAGGATTGGCTTGTATTTGAACATGGATCACCTCCCCTGGACTGCCCAGGAACATGATTTTATCTCCCCACACGGACGAGACCCCATATTTCGACGGCGATCTAACTTCGCGCCGCCAGGGAGTCCATCTCCTCCACCACGCGCTTCATCAGCAGCACGTTGACCTCGTCAAACTCCAGCCCTTTCAACACGTTCATGAACGTCCGCAAGGCTTCGGCGTGGGTGGCGATACACATTTTCCTCACCTGCTCAAAACCATCGATATCTCCTTCCGGCAGCAAAAGCGTATCAGCGTTCAGCATCTGGGATTTTTGCTCTTCGTTGAACTCAGTTCCCAAATGCTCCCTGGCGAGGGCGAAATACTTCTCTACCTTCTGTCGATCGAATTTTCCGCACGTGGCCACATAACGAAATATGGCCAGGTTCCCTTCGATCTGTTTCCTAATGAGGATCCTGGCTGTGTCATCTTTTGGCTTTCGTGAACCGAATAATTTCTTAAGAAAGTGCATTCAAAAGCCACCTATCGAACCAGCTCAGCCGCGCCGCCCGTGGGCGGCGTCGGCTGGAGCGTCAGTTCTCAAACCGGGTTCCAATATTGTTGCGAATAGACCTTCTTGGCATGATTTCCTGCCTATCGTACTCATTTTCAGTCAGGGACCTCATGAAACCGTATTCGATGTATCGATTCGACACATTCTTTTTTTCTTGTGCCCCGATGGTAAAACCCAACATTTTCCTTGTCCCGACATAAGGTTGGAATTGATGAGTTAATGTCATGGACTCGTATATATACCGGCTCGGATCGCTCATCCTATGCGCTGCAATCATGCTTGCGGAGAGCTGTATGGGTGGGCCCCAGATGCCAATGTATGGATTGAACGCGAGTGAAGAGGCGAGCCGATCGGTGTTGTTGTTTATGAGGCCATGGGTGTATGCGATTCGGCTTTGGACATTAAAGAATGATGGGGAGAAATCGACGGCAACAACGTTGTCGCTTCCCACCTGTTTAATGAAATAGTAGCCGATCCCCACGAGTGCCAGTGGGTTTAAATGAAGACCTGTAAATTCGTCTCGTTCCAACAGGCCCCAAAAGAGGGGGGCCAGATTAATTTCGACAAATAGGCCTTGGTCGGTAGAACCGACGGCGGATTGTGTTGCTCTGTAGAATGTGTGCTGACCATCAAAGCGGCTGCCAGCACATGAGCATAATAGTAAAAGAATTACTGCCGATACGATTGGCCTAGACACCCCTACCTCCCGTGAAGACGCACAACATGGATTCACCTCGCGGGTCGAGCCGATTCCCTCGCCTGCAGCCATCCGACGGATGTTTTCGCCGCCCGCAGTGTTTTTGATTTCAGTCTCCCCCATGCCTTCAATGCCGTCGGCCAATAGAGGATCTTCAATCGTTCCTGGAAGGAGAGCATGGACAGGTACAGGCACGGTACGACAAATAGGGTGAGGATGGTGGAGCTTACCAGACCGCCGATGACTGTGATGGCTAATGGGGCCCAGAGGACCGCGCTCTCGCTCCTATCCAACGCCATGGGGACAAGGCCCAAAACCGTCGTGCAGGTCGTCATGAAGATGGGGCGTATTCTTTGGGTTCCCGCTTGAACCAGAAGATCGGGCCAGCTCATCTGTGGGTCGGATTCCCGAAGGATATTGATCCGGTCGATGAGCATGATGCCGTTGTTGACCACGATGCCTCCCAGCATGAGGAGCCCGACCGACACGCCCAGGGTCACGGTCGCCCCGAAGGCCGACAGGGCGGCCATGGCGCCGATGGCGGAAAGGGGCACTGCGCCCATGATGATGAGGGGCCGGGAGTAGGATTCAAACTGGCAGGCCATCACCAGGAAAACCAGGAAGATGGTGAGGACCATGGCCTTCCAGAAGTCACGGTTGGCCTGGATCATGTCCTCGTACTGGCCGCCGATATCCCAATAGTACTCCGGCGGAAAAGAGACGGACTTGAGCGATTCTTTCAGCAGTTTGGCCGCCGTTTCCAGGGAGGTGGCCCCCAGGTTGGCGGAAACTTGGATCATGCGGGAGCGGTTCCGGTGCCAGACCTCGCTAGGCGAAAGATCGCTTTTGATCTCGGCCACGTGCAATACCGGGACCTGTTCCCCGGCGGAGGTGGCGATCAGAAGGTTTTTCATTTGCGCGACCGTTTCCCGCTGCTCCGGGCGGACGCGCACCACGGTCTCCACCTCCTGGGCCTTGTCGTAAAAGGTGGTGGCGCGCAAACCGCGCATCTGGGCGTGGAGGGACTCGGCGATCTCCTTGGTGTCCAGGCCGAAGAGGGCCGCCCGCATAGGGTCCACGGCGACCGAAAGCTGGGGCCGGCCCGGGCGGTAGCGGATTTTCACATCGGACAAACCGGGGACCTTGCCCACGCGACCCGCGATCTCCATGGCGATCTTGGCCATGAGATCGTATTCGTACCCGAAGATTTCCACGAAAATCTCCTTGCCGCTCCGGGGCTCGGAGAAATAGCTGAAGGCCTTGTAGTCCTCGGCGTACTTTTCCACCGTCTTGTCCACCTCGGGCCGGAGGGTGTTGATGACCTCCTGGGTGGACATGGAGCGTTCCGACAGATCCTTGAGCGTCACATAGACCTTGGAGGACCAGCCTTCCACCTTGGAGGAGATGTTTTTAATCGCGTCCTTGGTGGGGCCATAGTCCCGCACGGCCTTTTCCACCTCCTGCACGATCTGGTTGGAGATGTCCAGCCGCACCCCTGTGTCCAACTCCACGAAAACCACGAACTCGCTTTGCTCGGAGGAGGCCATGAAATCCTTCGGCAGGACGAAAATCAACACCGCGAGGGCCGCCGCGAACACCGCGCCCACGGCCAGGAACACCCTCTTGCGGTTCGACAAGCTCCAGCGGAGGTTGTCCGGATAGCGGCGCAGCCGCACCAAGCCCAGGCCGATCAAGGCCCCCGCCGCCAAGACGTAGGCCCCGGCCTGCCAGGGGGCTTTCAGAACAAAGTGAAGAAGAAGGAGCAAGGCCGCCGCCGAACCGGCCAGGAGCCAAACCAACCAGGGCTTAAGAATTTCCAGCCGAGATAAAAGATTTTTCCAGGTCCACCCCTTCCGCTTGAGCCATTTCAAAACATCCTCTTGCCGCGCCTGGAGCCAATCGTCCCAGGACGTGTGGCGGATCTTCAAAGGGTTGATGAGGGCGCCCAGGGCCGGCACCACGGACAGGGCTACGAAGAGGGAGGAGAAAAGGGATGCGGTGACGGCAAAGGAGATCCCGGCGAAAAGGATTTGCGTCTGCTTGGCCAAAAGCGAAAAGGGCAGAAACACCACCACGGTGGTGAGAGTCCCACCCACGATGGAAGAGACCATTTCATCCGCGGCCTGGAGCATGGCCTTCCGCAGGGGCATCTGAGGGTTTTCCCCCACGATCCGGTCGTAGTTCTCCATCACCACGACCGCGTTGTCCACCAGAAGGCCGATGCCCAGGATCAGGCCGGAGAGAGACATGACGTTGATGGAAATGTTCTCGATGTACATGAAGGCCAAGGTGACCAGGACCGAGGCCGGGATGGAGAGGGCCACCACCAAAGCCATGCGAAGGTCGGGCCGGGCAAAAGCCAGGGCCATGACGCCCAGGGTGAGGAGGGCCACGGGCCAGGCCGTGGCGTTCAGGTTCCAGCGCATAACATAGAACAAGAGGACGTTGCCGATGAGACCAAACAGGAGCGCCGCCACCACTGTCCGGGTGAACCGGGTCTTGGCCAGAAAGAGGGGCAGCACCAGGATCACCAGGGCCATGCCGTAAAGGAGGGTGATGTTCACGGACTCTATCGCCGCGAGGATGGCCGCTTTCTGGTTGGAGATGGTCACCAGCTCCACGCCGGCCGGGAGCCGGGCGCGGAAACGGTCGATTTCTTTCTGGACCTGGCTGGCCACGCGCACGGTGTTGGCCGTGGTTTCCTTCTGGACGTAGATCGTCACTGCGGCCTTGGCGTTCAGGCGGGAGTAGCTTTCCTGCTCGAGGTAAGAGTCCTTGACCTCCGCGATGTCCTTCAATCGGACGCGGCCGCCGTTCTTGGACACGGCCAGGGCCATGTTCTGGATGTCCTCCAGAGCGCGGAAAGCGCCCACCGTCCGGACGCCCAGGAGAAGGGTGGGGGCGCCGGCCACCTCCCCCATCTTGAGGTTGAGGTTGTTTTGCTCAAGGACGCCCACCACCTTTTTAATGGGCAGCCCCACGGCGGCCAGCTTGTCCCGGTCGATGTCCACCACGATCTTGCGCTCCCGGCCGCCGCCCACCTCCACGTTGGCCACGCCGTCCACGCGCAGGAGTTTCTCCTTCACGTCCGTGTCCACCAAGTGGCGCAGTTCCTCGGGCGTAAACTTTTCGGAGGTCAGGGCCGCTATCACCACCGGCGCGTCGGACTCCTCGTAGCGGGCGATGATAGGCTTTTCGATTTCCGGCGGGAGCTTGGGCTTGACGCGGAGGAACTTTTCCCGGACTTCCAGGGCAGCCAAGTCCATGTCAATACCGGGCTCGAACTCCAGGGTGACGATGGAGCGGTCCTTCTTGGAGGAGGAGATCAAATTCCGCAGATGGGAGACGGTGCCCATGCCCTCCTCGACAGGCTTGGTGACCAGGCGCTCCACCTCGGGCGGCGGCATTCCCCCCCGCACGTCGATGAAGACCGTCACGTTTCCGTAGGCCACGTTGGGCATAAGTTCCACGGGGAGCTTCACCAGGGCCGCGACGCCGAAGATCAAGACGCCCAGGAGGATCATGCCCAACGTCACGGGCCGCTCCATGGCGAAGCGCGGCAGCCGGCGGGAGAGGAGTACCATCAAGAGGCCGAAAAGGGCCAGGTGCCAGAGCTGGCTGGAACTCACGCGCCTTTGCCTTCCGTGCTGCCGCCTTCGATGGACAGCTTTTTAAGGACCAGGGATTTGAGGAAGCGGATCTTCTCCCGCCCGGCGGTCATCCAGGCTTGGCGACCTGTTTCGCTGAAGACTTTTTCATACACGATGACAAAGAATGCGGGGAGCACCACCAGGGTGAGGGCCGTGGACATGAAGAGGCCGGACACCACCACCACGGCCATGGGGGACTGCATGTCCGCGCCTTCGCCGATCCCCAGGGCCAGGGGCATCATGCCCAGGATGGTGCAGAGAGCGGTCATTAAGATGGGCCGCAAGCGCGTGTGGCAGCCTTCCTTCAAGGCCTGCTTGAGGGAAATGCCTTCCTCCTGGGCCTGGTTCACGAAGTCGATCAGCACGATGCCGTTGTTGACCGCGATGCCGGCCAAAAGAATCACGCCCATGCCCGCCATGGCCGTGAGGCCGTGGCCCATGACCAGGAGCGCGGGCCCCATGCCGATCAGGGCCAACGGGATGGAGAAGAGGATCAGGAAGGGCTGCCAGAGGCTCTCGAACTGGGAGGCCATGATCATGAAGATGGCCATGATGGACAGGACCAACACGATCAGGAGGCTGGAAAAGGACTCGGCCATGCGGGCCGATTCGCCCGTCAGGGTGAGCGAGACGTCTTTTTCCGACTGGAAAGACCCCATAATTTTTTTGATGTCCTGGGCCGCGCTGTTGATGGAGCGGCCCTCCAGGTCCGCGGACACGATGATGGTCCTCTGCTGGTCGTAGCGGAGGATCTCGCTGGGGCCCATCCCTTTTCGCACCTCGGCCACGGCGCCCAGGGGCACGTCCAAATCGAGCGGCGTGTGGACGTAGAGGTTGTGGACGGCCTCGATATTTTCCCGGTCCTCGGGCTTCAAGCGCAGGCGGATGTCGATTTCCTTTCCGCCCTCGCGGAACTTGGACACCACTTTGCCCTTCAAGGCTGTCAAAGCCGCCTCGGCCAAGTCCGACACGGACAAGCTGACGTTTGCCAGGGCGTCCCGCTTGATTTCCAGTTGCAGTTCCGGGGCCGGCTCGGCGAGGCTTGTGCGGACGTTGGTGAGGCCGGACACGCCTTTGAGTTGGTCGGCCAGCCGGGTGGAGATGGACTCGATCTGGCGCAAATCGTGGCCCTTGACCTCCACCATCACATCCGCGCCCTGCCCTTTGAGGGAGGAGAAGGTGCCGCCCTGCTCAAAGAAGTAGAGCCGCACGCCGGGGCGGGTCAGGTCCGCGAAGGCGCGGCTCCCACGGAGGCCCTGGGGGTAGGAAGCTTCCAGGAGTTCCCGGTTCAAGGCGCGGACCTCGTGGCCCTTCAGGGGACCTTCATCTGAATTTTCCAGGGCGCGGTCCAGGAGCTTTTGCATCTTGGGTTCAAGCGCGCCGCGGCTGGGGTTGATCCGGGAAGCAAAGGCGGAATCGTTCAGTCGGGCATTGAAGGCCGTCCGAATCGCCGCGTCGGAAAGGATTTCCAGCCGCTTGGCCTTGCGGCCCAGGGGTTTGAGGACTTCCTTGTCCACACGGCGGCCCTGGGTCAACATGGACTTTACAAGCGGGACGTCCATGTCCTCGGGGAAAAAATCGGGGACTCGACACTTGTTCTGGAGGATCTCCACCATCTTCGCCGCCCGGTGTTGGCGGCGCTCTTTCAAGTCCACCACGATCTGGGCTTGGTGGTTGCCCAGGGGCTGGAGCCCCTCTTGGGGGAGAGAACCCGCCGTGGCGGAGATATGTTCCACGTCAGGCTCCGCCTGCAGAATTTTTTCCACCAACCGGCAGGTCCGGTCGGTGGCCGCGAGAGGCGTCCCCATCGGCATGTCCAACCGCAGGAGGAGCTGGCTTCCCTCCACCTTGGGGAACAGGGCGCGGGGCAGGAAGGCCAAGAGCGCGAGGCTCGCCGCCAAGCCCAGGAAAGCCCAGCGGATCACTCGGCCGGGATGATCCAAAGAATAGGCCAGGGCCCGGTTGTATTTGTCCACCCAAGGCTTGGCTCGGGTTCCCAACTTTAGGAAGAAGGGCATGGGGCGGCTCTCGCCGCGGCCTCCGAGCAGGGCGGACATCATGGGGATGAGGGTGAAGGCCACGACCTCCGACACCAATTGGGAAAAGATGACGGACCAGGACAGCCCGCTGAACACCTGGCCCACGATGCCGGTGACGGCCAGGAGCGGGAAGAAGACGGCGCAGGCCGTGAGGTTGGAGGCGGTGACGGCGCCGAACACTTCCTTCGCCCCGATGATGGCCGCCTCCACCGGGGATTTGCCCATGGCCCTGTGGCGGGCGATGTTCTCCTGCACCACGATGGCGCCGTCGGTCAAGTTGCCGATGCCGATGGCCAGGCCCGCCAGGGTGATGGTGTTCAAGGAGAGGCCCTTCATTTCCAAAAGCGACAGGGTGCCCAGAAGGGAAATGGGGACGGCCGTGGTCACCACCGCAGCATCCCGCAGATTGCCGAGGAAAAGGAGGAGGATCACAAAGGCCAGGACACCGCCTATGAGGCCGTCCCGCACCATGCCGTAGATCCCGTCTTTGACAAAAATGGATTGGTCGTAGACGACTTCCAGCTTCACCCCCGTTGGAAGTTTGTCCCGGATGTCCGGCAGCCTTTTCTTCACTTCGTCGGCCACGCGCACCACGTTGCCTTCGGCCTGCTTCAGAATGGAAATGGAAATGTTGGACTGGCCGTCGTAGCGCGAATAGCTGGAGGGCTCGGCGAAGGTGTCCACCACGCGGCCCAGGGAGGCGAGCGGGATGGGCACCGGCGCCTCCTTCCGGCTCGGCCCCTGCTGCTTTTTCCGACGGGCTTCGTCGAGGCTCAAGCCGCTGGAGAGCTTCGCGCGGTCCACGGCCACCGCCACGCGGCCCAGGCTCTCCACGGTATCGAAGGTGCCGAGCACCCGCACCACGTATTCAAAGGTCTTGTCCTTCACGTTGCCGGCCGGGTAAGTGATGTTGGCCTTGGACACAGCCTGGGCGACGTCTGAAATCGGGAGCCCCCGGGCCGTGAGAGCGCCCTGGTCCAAGTCGATATGGATTTCCCGCTCCCGACCGCCGGTGATGCTCACAGCCGCCACGCCGCGGGCTTTTTCCAATAATTCCCCCACGGGCCGCCGGGCCAGGGCCAAGAGTTCATAATCTTCCATGGGCCCCGAAAGGCTTAAGGAAATGACAGGGAGGGCGAAGGGATTAAATTTTTCAATTCGGGGTTCGCCCGCGTCGCGCGGAAGCTTGGCCTTGGCTAGGTCCACTTTTTCCCGGAGGTTCAAAGAAGCCAGGTCCATGGTCGTGCCCCAGGCGAACTCCACGGTCACCACGGAAATTCCCTCGCGGGAGGAGGAGTGGATGCGCTCCACGTTCTTCACCGTGCCCACCGCCTCCTCCACGGCCTTGGTGACGAGATTTTCCACCTCCTGGGAGGAGGCGTTGGGGTAGGACGTCAAGACCACGAGCTGCGGGAACTGGAGCTCCGGCATGAACTCCCGGTCCAGGCGGAACCAGGAGATGACGCCGAAAAGCAACACCGCCACCAGGAGCATGGTGACGGTGACTTTTCGTTGGACGCAGAAGCGGATGAAGTCCATCAGCCGCCCTCTTTTTTCTCCGGCGGCTGAATATCTTGGAGCTCCCGCCGAATTTCGTCGGCCAGTTCTTTTTCAGTGGGGAGATAGAGCTTGTAGCGGCTGGCGAAAATTTGTTGTTTGTCTTCTCCCAATGTATATTTGACCATGGCGTCATTTTTGGCGGCGCAGAGGATCAGGCCGATGGTGGGGTTATCGCCTTCCGTGCGGCGCTCCCGGTCAAAATAATTCACGTAGAGCTGCATTTGGCCGAGGTCCGCATGGGTCAGCTTGGCCACTTTCAGGTCAATCAGCACGTGGCATTTCAGGACGGTGTGGTAGAAGACAAGGTCCACGTAGAAATGGTCTCCGTCCAGGGTGAGGCGGTGCTGGCGGGCGACAAAAGCAAATCCTTTGCCCAGTTCCAGTAAGAACATTCGTAAATTATCGATGAGCGCCTGCTCCAAGCGGGACTCCTGCAGACGAGGAGATTCCGGCAGACCCAAAAACTCCAGCACCAGCGGATCTTTGATGACATCCTTGGGACCCTGAATTTGCTGGCCGCTCCGGGCCAGCTTAAGGAGGCCCTTTTTGTCCCGGCTTTTGGTGAGGCGTTCAAAAAGCAGGCTGCTGATCTGGCGCTCCAACTCGCGGGAGGACCAGTGGTTTTTCGCGGCCTCCACCTCGTAGAAGGACCGGGCGTAAGCCGATTCCACTTTCGTCAACAGGCGGTAATGCGTCCAGGAAAGATCGGGGTTCAGCCACCCCGCTTCCGTCGATATGTCACGCGCCGCGTGACGAATTTGTTCCCGTTTCTCCTCGCCCAGGGATTTGTCACGCGCTGCGTGACGAATTCGACCCTCCAGAAGACGAGGGTAGGTCATATAGAAAAGGCGCATGTAGCGCAGGTTGCCGGGAGTGAATCCCTTGCCGAAATCTTCCTGGAGCCGGCGGGAGAGCTGCTCGATCAATTCCTCGCCATAGCGGGCGCGCTCCTTCCCCTTTTGTTCCTGCTCCACGATCTCTTTTCCCACCAGCCAATAGGCTTTCACCATTTCCTGGTTGACGCTCCGAACAACGCTGGATCGCGCCTCTTCCAGGATCAAGCGAACCTTGGCATAGAAAAGCTGAACGCTTTTGTGCCTGATAATATTCTTCATATTCTTCAAGTGCCCCTGATTTCTCCAACAGCCGTTGGGGTTTTATACGGGGCGTTGCACAATGAAAGGCCAGAATATGTCACGCGCCGCGTGACGAATTTGTGCAAGCCTCCCCTGCACAATCTCCGGATCCGACCAAAACGATTTTGAAGGTCGCGGGAGGTCATATTATGGGGTCCCCGGCTTGGCGCTTTTTTCCTCCGGCTCGTAGCGGGCGTATTGCTCGTTGGGCGCCACCTCGGCGTTCTCCTGCACGGGGTGGGCCACCAGGTTGGCCACGATCTTGTCGCCCTCCTTGAGTCCATCGACCGCCTCAAAGTGCTCATCGGTCAGCACTCCCAAGGTGACGGGGACGAACGCCACTTTGTTCTTGTCGCCCACCTGATAAACCCCACCCCGGTCCTTGTCATAAGCCTTGGCCGGGATCACGAAGGTTTCCTTGTTGAAGAGGATGATCCGGCAACTGGCCGACATGCCGGGCCGGAGCTTAGCCTGGACCGCGGCTGGCAGGCCGATCACCACGGTGCCGGTCCGCCCCGTCATGGTCACCTCGCGGGAGACCCCGAGCACCCGGCCTTCCAGCTTTTGCCCCAGGGCGTCGATCCGCACCTCGGCCTTCTGGCCGGGGCTCAGTTTGCCCAGTTGGCTTTCGATCACGCCGGTTTCCACCACCAGCTTGTCCTCGTTGGAGACCAGGACGCCGATCACTTCGCTCCGGCCGATGGTCTCCCCCACTTGCTTGTTGATCTCCGACATGTGGCCGGACTTGGCGGCGTAAATGAAGGTATCGTCGTAGTCCTTCTTGGCGATATCGTAGGCGGCCTGGGCCTCCCGCACGTCCTTAATAGTGGCGCCGCCGGCCTCCTTCAGGTCCTTGGCCCGGTCGTAGGCGATCTCCGCCTGGTTCTTTCGCGCTTCGGCGCGGGTGTGGTCCAGCTCAAAGAGGATCTGGCCCTTCTTGACCGGCTGGCCCAACCGGACGTGGACATTGGTCAACCGCTCCTCCTGGCCGTTGAAGGTCAGCTCGATGGTGTCGCCTTTGACGGTCCCCACCAGACCCTCCAGGGCGTCGGTGAAAGGCTTTTTCTGGACGAGAAAGAGATCGACTGGGGTCTTACCCGCGCTCCCGGCCCCGCCCACTTCACCGGAAGAGGCTCCCGCCGGGGCCTTGGACGCCTTGGCGTTTCGGGTTGAATAAAATAGGAGGACGGCCCCCAAGACAACGAC
>JACQPF010000197.1 GCA_016207625.1 Elusimicrobiota bacterium
CACATACGGCTTCGTCTCCGACACCGTCCCGTCGATGGACGTGCTCGTGGATTTCGTCGTCACCTTCGCCATCTTCGCCTGCCCCGCGATCACCGTGTACTCTTGGACCGACGTCGTGGCCGTCAGGCTCCCAAAAGCGTCCTGGCTTTGGGTCTGGACCGTGACTTGTTTCACCTCTTTCAGTTGCCCGAGTTTCGGACCGGCGTCATAGTAGTCATAGGTCATCGTGTAAGGCGCGGTGTGGCTCTCCGTGCCGTCGATGGATTTCGCGATCGAGCTCGTCCTCGTTTCTTTCAGTTTCGCCTGGCCGATCAGCACCACGTAGGTCTGGTCCGCCCAACTGTAAGACAAGTTCCCGAAAGAGTCCTCGCTCTCCGTGTAAATCTCCCCCTCCGGCCGAAAGGTCCGGCTTTCAATCGTCACGCTGACCGCGGGGTGCTCCCCCGCTTTCTTCACGACAGGCGGAGTTTCCACGTCCAACTGACCCACCCGCCGCAGGGTCCGGTTTTCGGCAGTGTCGGCATAATAGGAATACGCCATCGCATAGGGCGCGGTGAAGCTTTTCGTTCCATCCAGGGATTCCGAAATCGATTCCGTCGTCACCTTCTCCAGCTTCGCCTGGCCCGCGAGGACTTGATACGTTTGCTTCACCATCGTGTGGCTCACGTTTCCGAAAGCGTCAACGGTTTCCGTATGGATATCCCCATCGATTGAACGTCTCTCGCCCGCGATGATGACCTCCACAGGCCCTCCCTGGCGGCTGACCTCGGGCGGCCGGCTTTGGTCCAGCAGGCCGTTTTCAAGATAGTGATACTCCATGACGTAGGGGGCCGTAGTGCTCTTTGTCCCGTCCACGCTTTGGGAGACGGATTCCGTCGTCACCTTCGTCATCTTCGCCTGGCCGCCGATGACGCCGTATTCCTGGGCGGACCAGCTCTTCGTCACGTTGCCGAACGTATCTTCATTAACGGTGTAAATGGGGGCCTGTTGTCCCGGAACGCTCACCAGCTTCGCCTCCGCCAGCAGGCCTTTGAAATGTTTCGCAGTTTTATCCTCAGGCATCCCGGCTTCGCCGTAATAACCGTAGGTCATCGTATAAGGAGCCGTATAGCCTACGGAACCGTCAAAGCTGACCGTGGCCGATTGGGTCTTGACCTCCCGCATCTTCGCCTGGCCGAAAAGCACGTCGTATTTCTGGTCCACCCAACTGTAGCTCATGTTCCCGAAAGCGTCTTTGCTTTCGGTGAAGACGGTCCCCTCGGGGCGATAGGCGATGCCCTCCACAGTCACCGCGATCGCGGGATAAGAATAACCGGTCAATTTGCGGACTTGCACGCCATCCAGCAGGCCCACTTCTGAATAGTGGTTGACCGTTTCGTAGGGGTGAGTCCGACTCTCCGTCCCGTCGGTTCCTGAGGTTCTGCTTTCCGACACGGTGCTCACCACCTTCGCCTGGCCGGCGATGACTTGGAAAACCTGGTTTGTCCAACTCTCGGTCACGTTTCCGAAGGCGTCCACCGTCACCGTGTGGATCCCGTAGTTCGTGCCGCTGGGCCCGCGGTAGTTCTTTTCGAGATGGAGGGACTTCAACAGTCCGTCCGCGCCATATTCGTACTGCGTCTCATAGGGGTCCACCGTCGTCGTCTCTCCCGCGGCGGAGGTTTCTTTGAAACCCGCCGTCTCCTCATCCAGCCGCAGGCGGCCTCTGGAGAGGCTATAGGACCGGCGGGCTGTGAACGTCCGCTCGCCCCCGTCCTCTTTCAACCGGGACGTTTCTTGGCCGGAAATGGAGAGCAGGCCTCCCGCAGGATCAAACGCATAGGTCAAAAGAACGTCCTTGGCAACCCCTTGAGCGGACAAACTCAAGGAAAGAACATTGGACCGGGTCCCGCTCGACTTACCCTCTTCTTGCGTGATCAGGAGCGCCCCTTCAAGCTCCCGGCCGTCTTTGTCCCGCGCCCGCAAAAGGACTTTCCCATCGGGCCCTGCCCCCCCCAGGCGAACCTCTTCCATTCCCAGGAGAGCGGCCAGGGCGCCCTCGTCGATCCCGAGACCGGCAAGCCGGTCACCGGACCGATCCGGGATTCGCGCCCCCTCGACCAGAGTGGCCCTCTGCAAAAGGCCGTTGGACTCGTCGTATTCATACATCGTCACGCTGGGCTCCGTCACGCTGACCGTCCCATCCACGGAGAAAGACACCGAAAGGCTTTCCACTTCGTCCATTTTCGCCTGGTTGAACAACACCCTGTATTTCGTATTGGAAAAAGAGTGGGTGACGTTCCCAAAAACATCCGTGGTCTTGGAATGGTTCTGGTAGGGACCCGCGCCCGAACCCAGAACGTTCCAAACGTCACCCGGGAGCGGCCGGCCCAGGCTCCACACGTTGGCCAGCGTTCCCTTAAAATGTTTTTTCGACCCGTCGGCGGGATACCCGGCCTCGCCGTAATAGCTGTAGACGAGGAGCGACGGGTCCGACAGCGTCACGCTCCCGTCGATGGATTCCGTGCGGGAGGCGTTCTCCGCGCTCCGCAGCCTCGCCTGCCCGAAGAGGACGTCGAATTTTTGATTGGAAACGCTGTAGATCTTGTTTCCATACACGTCCGTGGTCAGGGAGAAAATCTTATAAGGGCCCATGCCGCTAGGCATGGCCCCTGTTTGTGGAAAGGGGCTGCCAGGCATCAAGACATCGTCCGACACGATCGCCGCCGTCAGAAGGCGGCCGATGGCCATTTCATTCCCGTCTTTAAAGTCCTTGATGGCGCGCTCGCGGATCTCTTCTTTCGACAAGCCCTCCCCGTCAAATGTGTATTGGGTGGTGTAAGGATCCGTGTCCGTCACGCTTCCGTCCACCGAAACCGAATGGGAACCGGAGGTGGACGACACCATCTTCGCTTGGCCCGCCACAACGCCGAAGACCTGGTCCGCCGTCGAATCTGTCACGTTTCCGAAAGAATCCCTTGATTTATTGAGGACGCGGACGGAGGACCCAATGACCACATCTCCGTTTCTGTCCAAGCGACCGCCGACTCCGGCCAAGAGGCCCAAATCGTCATATTTATAATAGGTGATGTATCTCGCTTGCAATTCGGTGGAGGATCCATCAATCGACGTGGTCACAGAGCTTAAGGTCTCCGCCGAAAACATCCTCAACTGGTTGGTTTGAGGGTGAACGATGTAGGTCTGCCTTGAAACGGAAACAGTTTCGGCGAAATTGTCTTTAGTGACGGAACGGACGTCCAAATAATTGTTTGCGCCGGTCCCGTCCGTCACGCCGTTCAAGTGCCCGACCGAGCTCTTATCGGTTGGACGGCCCTGATCATCCGGCGTAATCCAATTGTTGTAGTCATTTGTGTTTTCGCCGTTGTATGTGTAGCTGAGAGTATAGGGGTCCGTGAGGGTTTCCGAGCCGTCGATGGACAGCGAGCGGGAGGAGTTGACCACGGATTTTACTTTCGTCTGTCCGGCGATGATCACAAAGGTTTGGACGGTCTTGGAAAACGTCACGTTTTCAAAAGGATCCGTCGTTTTCGTTTCCACCGTCACGGGCCCCATGGGTGTCCCGTCGGCGCCCCGGGTCCCTCCCACGCGAATCAATTCCCCTTTTCGGACGTCCCGCAGGTCTTCATATTTGTAGTGCGTCACATAGGGTTGGACCTCGGAGATGGAACCGTCGATTGAAGTGGTGACGCTTTTCTCCGTCGTCGTCGACCACAGTTTCGCCTGGCCGGTGGGCTTGTGCACGAAAAAGTCCTGAAAGGTGGTTGAGGTCGTCCGGTTGCCGAAGGTGTCGATGGTGGTGGTGTTCACCCGCGGGTCCGACACGTCCTTCAATTGGCCCACGATTTTCTTTTGCACCAGCACCTGGTAGGCGGTTTTTTCGGCCTCCGTCCAAGTCTTCGGCCCGCGGCCCCCTTCAAAAAGCTCCTGGCCTTCGTAGGCGTAGTTCGTGGCGTAGGCCTCTGTCACGCTCGTTGTTCCGTCCAAAGACAAGGACGAGGACTCCATCGCTGAAGACACCATCTTCGCCTGGTCCGCGACGACCACGAAGGATTGGTTGGTCCAATTTTCCGACATGTTCCCGAAGGCGTCCGTCGTTTTCGAATGGATGAAATAACTGGAATCGCCCGACGGGCCCATGTGGGTTTCCCCCGCCAGCATCACCGCCTTCACCTTGCCCGTCGTTTCGTCGTAGGTGTATTCCGTGAGATAGGGGTCCGTCAAAGTGTGGGACCCGTCGACCGAGAAGGTCTCCGACGTCGTACGAGTCTTCATCATCTTCGCCTGGTCCAGGCTATCCATCACTTCGAAATATTGCGTGACGGTGGATTCCGTCACGGTCCCATAGAGGTCCTTGGACACCGTCTTCACCACGACCTCCGGAGAAACAGACTCATAGCGCCCCAGCCTCCGGCCGTTTTTCTCCACCCAACGGGCGAAATCTCCCTTGGAACCCAGTCCCAGGTTTTCTCCCCGATAGGAATAAGTCACCGTGTAAGGCTGCGTCACGCTTTCCGTGCCGTCGACGGACACGGATTTCGACTTCGTCGCCGCGGATTTCACTTTCGCCTGGCCGCCGACGATGACGAAGGTTTGGGTGGATTCGGTTTCCGTCCGGTTGCCCAGGGCGTCTTCCGTGACCGTGCGGGAAAGCACGTTGTCCACGCCGGCGAGATGCCCGACATGACCTTGTTCCGCCAAGTCCCCATAGGCCTCCGCTTCTTCGCTCGACCAAGTCTTCGGGCCCTTCTCCCCCGCGAACAAGGCCTGGCCCGCATAACGGTAAACCGTCTCATACCCCTCCGTAAAGCTCACCGTGCCGTCCACGGATTCGCTCAGGCTGGTGGTCTTCGTCTTCGTCATTTTGGCCTGCCCGGCCATTACCATGAATTCCTGGGAGGCATAGCTGTAGGTCTTGTTCCCGAACAGGTCCACGCTCGCCGTGCGGATCTGGTAGGGGGGGCCGCCGATCCGGTAGGTTTTCCCCGCGTTCTCGATGGTGTCGACCCTGGGCCATAGGGGGGCTTCAATCCAGGCTTTCGCCAATTGACCGACCACGCCCTGTTCCACCAGCCGCCGGTAGGCCGTCTCGTTGCCGACCATCCGGCCGTTCCGGAAGAAATTCTGCCCCGCGTATTCATAGCGAGTGACATAGGCGTCCGTCGTGGACCCCGTGCCGTCCGCGCCCCGGGACTGCGACTCGGCCGTGACCGACGTCATTTTGGCCTGCCCGGCGACGATCTCGAACTTCTGCGCGGACCAACTTATTGATTCGTTTCCGAAAGGATCCGATGTTCGGCTGACGATGGGGTATGCGTTCCCGGAGGGAGACACCAACAAATTGACCCCCACAAGCTCCGCCTTGATCAACAGTCCCGTGGCGGAGTCATATTCATATTTCGTCGTATAGGGATCGACGATCGTTGTGGAGCCGTCGGCGGATTCCGTTTTCGACGATACCGTCGTGGAGACCATCTTCGCCTGGCCGAGGACCCTCTCGAACCGTTGGGTCGACAGGGACTCGCTGACGTTCCCGAAATAGTCCAAGGTCGTGGAGTGGATTTCCCCCAAAAGTTCGGCCCCCCGGACTTGTCCGAACAACGGCCCGTTGGCATTGACCCACTCGCCGATTTGGGCCCGCGAGGCCAGGGGGCCCAACTCCTGGCCGAAATAGGAATATTGGGTTTTGTAGGGGTCCGTCGTCGTGACGCTGCCGTCCATGGACTCGGACCGGGACCAGCTTTCCGTCTCCAAAACTTTCGCCTGGCCGGCCACGATCACGAAGGTCTGCCGGGCCCAGCTCTCCGACTCGCTCAAGAAGGCGTCCGTCGACGTGGTGTGGATGTCCCCCAGGAGCGACGCCTTCGACAAACGGCCTTGCTTGTCGTATTCATAGCGCGTGACATAGGGGTCGGTTTTAGATTTCGTCCCATCCACCGTGGTGCTTTCCGAAGACGCCGTCGTCGTCTCCAGTTTCGCCTGGTTGCGCACGGCGGTAAAAGTCTGTTCGGTGGAACTCTTGGTCACGCTCCCGAAAGGATCCACCGAGACGGATTCTCCATGCCCCTTTCCCGCCTTGCCCTCCCCGGTCTTCAACAAACCGATGTCCGAGTAGGAGGAG
>JACQPF010000198.1 GCA_016207625.1 Elusimicrobiota bacterium
ATCATGCCGGGGAAGGTGAACCCCGTGATCCCGGAGGCGATGGCCATGGTGGCCGCGCAGATCATCGGGGCGGACGCGGCCATCACCGTGGCGGGCCAATCCGGCAATTTCGAGCTGAACGTCATGAAACCCGTGATCGCCCATAACCTGCTCACTTCCATGTCCATCCTGGCCCGCATGTCGCGGCTCTTCGCGGAGAAATGCGTGACGGGCATCAAAGCCAACCCGGACGTCTGCGAGGGGTTCATTGAGAAGAGCCTGGCCATGTGCACGGCGCTGGCGCCGCGCATCGGATACGACCAGGCCGCCGAAATCGCCAAGGAGGCCTACCGGACGGGCAAGACCGTCCGGCAACTGGCCTTGGAGAAAAAAGTTCTCCCCGAAAAAGAATTGAACGAGCTCATGAACGCCCGTAAAATGACCGAGCCGGGATAAGGGCCTGTCAATAAAGCGATTCTCTGAGCGGACCGGTTCCCTGCCGGCAGAGGCCCTGGCCATCGGCCTGTTGGCGGTGTCGGCCGCGGCCAGCCTGCTCCAATGGAATTACTTTCCGGTCGGAATTTTCCATGACGACGCCATCTATTGGCTTGTTTCCCGCGCCCTCCTGGGCGGGAGCTATGTTCTGCCCAGCGATCCGTCCGGGGTCCCATTGGTCAATTATTTGCCGGGATATCCGCTCTTCTTATCTCTCTTTTCATGGACGGGCGATCCCCTTTTTGGCCGGCTGGCGTCCTGGTTTTGCACCGCGGGGTCGGTGGGCCTCGCGTGGGTCCTGATCAAGAGGCACTTCGGCGCGGCCGCCGGTCTTTGGGTGCTCGCCTGGGCGGTGCTTCAGCCCATACCGCTCCGCTACGGAACGACCCTCATGTCGGAACCGTTTTATATTTTTTTATCACTGATGGTTTTTTGGATTTATGAACAAGTCCGCGAATCGCCGGCGATGAGGAAGGATTGGCTTTTGGCTTTCCTCGCGGGATTTTCTTGCTGGGTGCGCCCCATGGGGGTCCTTTTGGCCGCCGCGCTCATCGCGGATGCCCTCTTGCGGCGGCGGTTCCGGAGAGGGGCCTTGGTTTTCGCCGCTGTGCTGATCTTCCAGGGAGGCCTTTCTCTTTGGACGTTTTCGAGGTCTCAGGAAGCAAGTTCTTTCCTCGGCCAATGGCGGTTCGCCCTTCAGCACGCCCCGGCGAGCGCGTTGGCCGGAACGGCCTGGGACAACTTGGCGTATTACGGCGACGTGCTCGCGTACCTCGTCCTTTTTCCGTTCGGGAAATGGAGTTCGGTCCTCCAGCGTATCCCCATGATGGAAACGGTTTTGAAAGCGGGTATTCTCGGCGCCGCCCTCTGGGGCTGGGTCGTCACGTGGAAAAGCCCCCGCCGGGCCTGGTCGCTTTATTTTCTTTTCTATTTGATGTTGATTGTGTTCTGGCTCCGGCCCGACCACCGCTACATCGCCCCTCTAGCCCCTTTCGCGGTCTTGTTTTTCTGTTCGGCGTTCTTTCTGGAAAGCCGCCCCGTTTCTTTCGGCCGATGGGGGAAGGGCTTCGTGCTGGCCGCGGTTGTTCTCTGTTCGGCGGTCAATTTTCGCGGCATGGCCGCTTCTTTCAACGGCGACGGCCCGCGTTTGCCCGAAGAAGTCTATCGATGGGTCCGGGCCCACACCGCCCCGGAGGCGGTCATCGCCGGCAACATGGCCAGCACGCTGTTTTTATACACGCATCGCCGGGGCATCGATTTCTCAAGAACGTACGACCCCGAGGAATTCCTCCGCGATCTCGTCGAAAAAGGCGTGTCCTATGTCCTCGTGAGCGATGTGGTCCCCGCCCCGCCATCCCGGCTTCCCGACGTGAACGATTGGTCGCCCTTCGCAAGCCTCATGGTCACGCACCCGGGTTGGTTCCGGACCGTCAAGCGATTCCCGGACGATCAGATGACCCTTCATTCTGTCACCGTGGATCCGCGGCGGTTCCGAGAGGCCCACACGTTTTATCAGGAAGGGGCGCGCGCCGAGGCGAAGGGGGAAATCGGGCAAGCGGAAACGTTGTTGAAAGCCGCCCTGGCCCTTGAGCCGGGCCTCGTCGGCGCGTACGATCGGCTGGCTCATTTGGCGGCATCGGCGGGCGATTTCGATGAGGCTGAAAAGAGGTTGACGCGGGCCTTGGCGGCATGGCCCTCTTTCCCGCTGGCGTATGAACATCGAGCCCTCGTGAGGGCACGGCTTGGGGATTCAAGGGCCAGCGGCGATTCCGCCGAAGCGGAGCGACTGGCGCGCCGATATCAATTTAAAAGACAAAATGCCCGAAAATGACAGGTGA
The DNA here is from genome assembly GCA_016207625.1 of Elusimicrobiota bacterium. Lineage (GTDB taxonomy): Bacteria > Elusimicrobiota > Elusimicrobia > FEN-1173 > FEN-1173 > JACQPF01. The sequence goes on from JACQPF010000198.1 coordinate 2,313, forward strand.
TGACTATGGGGCTCTATGATCGCGAATATATGAAAGGTCCGCCCCCGCCAAACCCGTCCAATCGGCCGACGTTGTGGGGGGCGATCATTGTGCTTGTCGTGTTGTTGGGGCTCTTGCTGAAAGCCCTCCGGTAAATTAGTCTTTCTGCACTTGAGGGCCGGGGAAAGCTCTCCGGTCATGGGGGGACCGGATCACGTAGGCCGGCGTTCGCACCAGCCGGTGGACGGCCGCGGCCAGCAGCGCTCCCAGCACGGGCGCCGCGAGGAAGAGCCATAACTGCCGCATGGCCCAACCGCCGACGAATATGGCCGTGCCGATGCTTCGGGCCGGGTTCGCGGAGGCGCGGGTGATGGGAATCCCGGCCAAATGGACGAGCGCCAGCGCAAGGCCGATGGGGATGCCGGCCATATTGACGAAGGCCCGCGAATCGGTGGTCCCGAGATAGGTGAACATGAGGACGAACGTCAAAACGAATTCCGTAAGGAAGGCCGATCCCATGTTGTATCCGCCGGGTGAATGGGCGCCGTATCCGTTCGCCCAAAAGCCTTCCACGCGAGGGTCATAGGGACCGGCGGCCCCTTGTGCGATGGCCAAAACCAAAGCCGAAGCCAAAACGGCGCCGAAGAGCTGGGCCACGACGTAACCGAAAAAATCACGGGCTTTCATATTGCGCGTCACCAGCAATCCCACCGACACGGCCGGGTTGAGATGGCACCCCGAAACAGGCCCCACGCTGTAGGCCATGGCCAGAAGGGCAAGGCCGAAGGCCAGAGAAACGCCGAGGGGGCCTATCCGGTCCCCCGCCAAAACCGCGCTGCCCACCCCGCTGAAGACGAGGATGAAAGTTCCCACCATTTCTGCCATGTATTTTCGCATTCAAGCCTCCAAATATAAAGGACCCACGCCGAAAGGGGATTCCGACGTGGGTCCTCGGGATGGGGAAGGATTTAGGCCGATCGGACGTTGGAGGCTTGGAACCCTTTAGGGCCTTTTGTCACTTCGAACTCCACATTTTGGCCCTCCTCCAAGGTTTTATATCCATCCATCTGGATGGAGGAGAAGTGGACAAACACATCTTCGCCGGACTCCGGAGTGATGAATCCGTAACCCTTGG
>JACQPF010000199.1 GCA_016207625.1 Elusimicrobiota bacterium
GTCCCGGACTGTGTGGCACACTTTGAGCCCGTCCAGCCCCGGCAACTTGAGATCGATGATGACCATGGCTGGCAAAAGGCTGGCGATTTTATGTCCGGCCTCAAACCCGTCGGCCGCCTCGTGGATTTCCGCATCCGGGCTGAAGGCGCGTACGATGTCGATGATGAATTGCCTCATACCGGGCTCGTCGTCGACGATGAGCGTGCTTGAGAGCGTGACGGTCTTCAGCGCCTCGGGGATCGGGATGTTGTGTTTTTTGAGAAAATTGGCAAGGTCTATGTCCCACACGCGGCGATGGCCGCCGCCCGTCGTGAAAGACGGAAGTTTTCCCTCCTCAATCCAGCGGCCTACGGTCGGAGGAGTGACTTGGCAGATCTTGGCGATATCGTACGTTCCGAATGTCCGCTTCATTATTGTTGGCTTTTTATTGTTTTTTATGTTTGTCGCCCTTTAAGTTTCAGGCATGTTTTTCCCTTTGTCAACCGTTTTTTATGGGTTTAAAACGATTTGGGAAGTACTAGTAGAAATGAGGGAGGAACGTCAACTGGGTGAGGGGATAAGGTCGATTTTTTCACACGTGCGAAGAAAAAGAAGTTGAAAGCCGCAGGGTTCATGGAGGGTTTCGTTCACCGCGTTCACGTAGGCCCGGCCTTGGTTCATGTATTTTTCCGATGCATCCGCGATGAGGCGGTCTGTCTTGTAATCGGCAACCCAGAGGCGTCCGCTTTGCCGAAACAAAATATCGATGCTGCCCCTGGAGATGTCTCCACCCATAGAGCAGAGGAAAGGGACTTCGCGGCCCAGGATCTCGGACTCCGCCAATTGACGGGCGGCCGGCGATGCCAGGAACCCCCGGAGGATATCATCCGACTCACGAACCACCCGGTCCCAATCGGCCAGAGGGTGCCGCGTTTGAAGTTGGCGGCAAACCCGGGCGACGCTTTCCGTCGGTGGACGGCGGCTTTTAAAATCCCATCCCTCCAAAACCCGGTGACAGGCTTGGCCGATCAAGACGGAAACCGGTGAAGACAACTCGTCTTTTTCCACGGGGATATCTTCCTTCGGCAATTCTCGAGAATGCCCGGACGGCGCACGGAACTGAACAAGGGGCTCCCAGTCCTTTTGCGTACGGTATCGTCTCAACCAGAGCTCCGCAATAGCACCGATCTCCGATGGCCTCGGAGTTAGGTAATTAGGTAAGACCGTCCCCTCTATATTTTTTTCTTCTGGTTTTATGACGGGCAAGAGGGGTTGGTTCCAGGCTCCGGCCTGGGACAGCAGGCGCGCGAAGGAGCTGCGGTCCCCGTCCGCCCGGCCCATCAGGAAGAGGCGTTCTTTCGCGCGCGTCATGGCCACGTAGAGCAGGCGCGTCCATTCCAAAGCTTCGCGTTTCTCTTCCACCTGTTCTAAAAGAGTGAATGCGGCATCGGCGGCCTTCGCCCTGGGAAGCCGGAAACCGACGGCCCCCTCTTCCCAATCGATCCGGCAGATCGGCCTGCGGTCCCGCACCCCTCTTGTCCCGCCCGAAGCGTTGGCCAGGAAAACCACCGGGTATTCAAGTCCCTTGGCCTTGTGGATCGTGAGGAGACGGACCGCGTCCAAGTGCTCATCCGCCAAGGGGCTTTCCCCCTCCTCCGCCGATTCGTCGATCGATTGCGTCACGGTGCGGATGAATTCCTTCAAAGTGGCCCCCCGCGTGGTCCCCGCCCGGGAGGCCAGGGTGCGGAACTTCAAAAGGTTGGACGCCGTCTGCTCCTGCTGGTATGCGGCGGAGCACAACTCGAGGAGGAAGGAGTTTTGCAGGAGATGGGAGAGGAAATCTTCCAAGGGCTCTTTTCCCACGCGCTCACGGAACCGGCGGAGGTGGCCGTAGAAAGCCGCCAAACGATGCCGACTGCCGCCGCCGGCGTCTGATAGACGGGCTTCTTTGGGCGGCTCTTTGAAATACGTCAAATCCCCGGCCCGGCTCAAACTGTAGATCTCCCGGTCGTCCAGCCCCACCAGGGGAGAGCGGAGGAGCCCCGTCAGTGAAATGGTGTCCGTCGGGTCGTCCAAGACCCGGAGGAGGTTCAGGAAGTCGATCACTTCCTGGGTGCCGTAGAAATAGCGATCGCTCTCCACCACATAGGGGATGCGGGCCTCTTTCAAAGCGTCCAGATACGAGGCCAGAGGCGATATGGTCCGGAAGAGAACGGCCACGTCTTTGAACTTGTAGCGTCCGGAGTTTTCCTTGATCCAACGCGCCATCCAGCGGGCCTCCGCCTGCTGGGCCTCCTCTGAACTCGCCATGATGGCCACATGGACCTTCGGGTCCGAGGTTTCTTCCCGTCCGGGTTTGGGATAGATGGGGAGGTAGTCCGGCTGGACTCCTCCTTCCTTACGCATGATTTGGGAGAAGATCGCGTTGATGGGCGAGAGGATGCCTTCCGGGCTGCGGAAATTCGTTTGGAGATCGCACTTCACGCCGCCCTGCTCGAGGATCCGCCGGGTGAACCTGTCGTAGGCGCGGATATCGGCCCCGCGGAAACGGTAGATGGATTGCTTCGGATCGCCCACGACGAACAGCTTCCCCGGCGCGAAGCGGACGTCCTGCAGCCTCCCGGCGTGGGATTCCATTTCTTCCGCCAAGAAGAGGAGGATCTCCCCCTGCAGGGGATCCGTGTCCTGAAACTCATCGATGAGGATCGCCTCGAACCGGGACTTCAGCTCTCGGCGGACGTCCTGGTGATCCCGCACCAGGGCGCGGGCGCGAAGGAGCAGGCCGTCGAAACTGATCAGGCCCTTCCTCGCGTATTTGTTCCGGAACGATTCCGCGAACGGACGGACCAGTTCGACGGCTTTCCTCACGACGGCTTCGGAGTGGGCCGAAGCGGATGAGGCCACCGCCACGCCCTCCCGGAACACGGCCTCCCCGGGATGCCCGGCCCAGCTCTTGGGCCATTTCTTGTTCTTGTCGTTACGGAAATCCGCGAGGACCGGCTTGGGGATGGTGTTGTTCAGGCTGTCCACGCCTTTGACCAGCTCTTGAAGATGGGCGGACACCTTGGCGATCGATTCCATGATCTTGCTGTTGCCGCCCGGCGCCGGCTTGCCTTCCGGCAGGCGGGCGAACTCCTCGGCCAGGCGGGACAGGCTGCCCCTCATGGCGGAAGAAAGGCCGTTGACCTCCGTCCCCTCCCGGCAGAGGGCCCGGGAGAGATCCGCCAAGTCGTCCAGAGACGCATGGGCCAAGACCTCGAGCCATTGCGAAGCCCGGGGCGGGTTCACACCCAATTCATCGTCCAGCCAAAGGGCCCACTCCGACTCAAAAAAATCTTGAAAGGCCTCCCCCGTGTCCACTTCCAAAAGGGGGTCCACCCGGCTCTGGAGCGGATACAACCTGAGGAGGGTGGAGGCGAAATGATGGATGGTCCCGATGGCGGCGCGGTCCAGCCCTTGAAGGGCGCTTTCCGCCGCGAGGCGGACCTGGGCCGGAGTCCGGTCGAAATGGCGGCGCACCTCCTCCAGGAATTCCTCTCCTATCGCGCGGCCGGCCACAATATCGTTCAGGCGGGCGGCCAGGCGGACTTTGATCTCCCCGGCCGCTTTCTCCGTGAACGTGAGGGCCGCCAGGCGGCTGATGTCCAAGCCTCCGCCTTCTTTCCCCCCCGCCGTCAGGAGGAA
>JACQPF010000211.1 GCA_016207625.1 Elusimicrobiota bacterium
GCGTCATGCCGTCTGATAGCGAAAAGCTCATGTTCAAGTGGACATTTGTCTCCGGGGGAGTGGAGCGCACTTGGATCGTCAACAGGGAGGACGTCAGCGTTGTCAACAATGACGATAATCCGACCAACGACGGGCCTCCGGATTGGAGAATCACCAACGCAACCCTCCTGGTCAAAGAAAACGGCCAGATGAAAAGCCGCGTGACATACAACCTGGGCACGAAGGATCAGCCTTTGAACACCGGCTACACCATCGAATGGAAAGGGACGGACGGCAGTTTCGCCCGCTACATGGATTCCTACACCAAGAGCGAGGACCCGGCCATTGGACGGAATCACAGCCGCGTCTTGATGGCCAAGGCCGGGGCGGGCGCCGATCGCGTGATCGGAAAACAGACGTGGTACGACGGGGAAAGACTGTTGAGCGTGAACGACGACGGGAGCAAGACCTATGACAAAATCCAAAGCTTCACCACCATGACCCGGTATGCCGACACCCAGGTGGTGAAGCAGTCGGTCATGGTCAGCCAGGTGGACGGGCAGGCCTATTACACCGTGGGGTCCATGGCGAAGGACCTGCAAACGGGCCAGATGTCCGGAGCCGTTTGGGGGCAGATCAACATCTCCGATGATCCGGACGCACCCGACTATGAGACGAACGTCGTCCGTGTGATCGTGGGCGACGACACCGGAACGATGAAATACACCTTTCAAAACACTGAGAATGGGTGGGTGCAGCTAAATCCCGACGGGAACCCTGCACCGGATTTTATAATCACGGTCAACGGGAATACCCTTACTGTTAGCGACAACGACCCGGAAATCTACATCACCCTCACCCGGCCTGTCGGCGGCAACGATGCCACGGCTCAACAATCATCTCAAAACAACGTGTCCCCCGCCCCAGAAAAGGGAAACGCCCTCCCCATCGTCGAGCACTCTCCGTCAATGGAGTCCGGTGTCGAAACCTCGCTGAAGCGAATGGGCTTGGCGGATCCCGCCGCCTTCGGACTGACGCCCAAGGGCCTCCTTCAAATCATCGGGACCGACGGTGTGGTGGAGACGATCCAGCCGGCGCCCGAAAGCGGCAAGGCCTACTTCTCCGGCGAAACGGCGGATGCCTCTCCGGTGCAAGGACTGATCACGATCAACCCGCGCGGGTCCGACCGGCGTCAAGTGATGACCGTGGAGAGCCTGGTCGGGTCGTACTCAGGGCCCTACAGCGTTTCCACCATGCGCGTGACCTATCAATACGACGAGAAAGGCCGGCTCATCGCCGCCGAAGGAGAGGGGTCCTCCGTTTCCGATGATGGTTTTGGAAACATCACCACGAGCCGGATCGAGCAAAAATTCGTCATCATCAACGGCCAGGCCAAGTTGAAAGAGTCCCTCACCGCCTCCCACACCGTGGGCATGGACGGCACCGAATCTTGGATGGACGGCACGCATGGATCTGAAAAGATGCGCGTGGAGTACTTCTACAGCGACGATCCCACGGGGGCGTTGCTGATAGGCCCAGGAATGGCGGCCCGAGGGGATGGGATCTCCACCTCATTGGATTCTTTCGGCACGAGCACGGTGTCTCGACTCACTCAGGAGTTCACCGCCATACGAGGGGAGGCCCGGTTGACACAAAGCGTCTCCGCCTCCATCTCCGTGGCCATTGACGGTTCCCGGACCTATTCCGGATGGGCAGACGAGAGAGGGAACGAATGGGGATCCGCGACCGTGGTCTCCTATTCCTACGATGAGCGGACGGGACGACTAATGGAAGGCGCCGGGAAGGCCGCCCATGGGCGTGGCGAATCCGTTTCGGACGACGCCTTCGGCAACCGGTCAACGTCGGTTACGGAGCAATTTTTCACATCAATCCGAAACCAAGCCAAGCTGGAATGGGCCGTGACATCGGCCACGAGTCTATCTATAGACGGCACGTCCTCCGTCACGCATCCATACGCCGTCCATTACGATTACAACGCCAAAGGGGAACTCACCGGCGCGACCCTCGCGGGCGTTCCGGGAACGCCGGGCGACAACGAGACGCCCGCCATCGTGACCCACGCGACGGACAGCTTCGGGAACTTCACGGAAACCAAGTCCCTACAGACCTTTCTCGTGGTCAACGGCCAGGCCAAGGTGGAGACGGTTACCACGCGCACGCGAATCCGGAATGCGGATGGGTCCAGAACCGTGGAAAGCGCGGAGGTGGACGGGGCTCGTTACGCGGGGCAAGACAGCACGGTGAGATACGCCTACCATGACAACGGGCTGCTGCGGGACGCGGAAAACACGCAAGCCTCCATTATTCTGATGGATGACGGGTTCGGCAACATCACCGTGAGCGAAACGAGGCAGGAGTTCGATTCCGCGCTGATCAAGGCGTTTGGCCGTGTGCTGTTGAGCTCGTCCATCAACAGTTCCCGCGCCATGGGGGTGGATGGGACCGTCACCATCACGGACGCCTACGCCGTCGCCTATCAATATGACGAGCGGGGACTGCTGGCGGACGCCCATCTCGTGGAAACCTCCGCTGTCCAAGTTCGGGAGACCCCGGTTTCCGGCCGGGTGGAACCCCGTTTGGAAAAGGATCCCCTGGCCGCTTCGGCGCTTTCAGGTGGATCCCGCCTTCTTTCCCGGGATGGAAACCGGGTCCGTTTTGAAATCCTGGACTCGGTTAAGAAAACCGAAAGTGAAATCACCACTGCCGACCCCATTTTCATTCAGCTGGGTTATTCCCAAAAAGGAGACCTGGAAAGCGTTCGATTGGAGGCCGTTTATCAGTCTCCCGACGGACGGAAATATCCCATCCATTCCACCACCGTGGATGCCTTCGGGAACGTCACCGAGTCCTGGACGGCGCAGGAGTTCGTCATCATCGCCGGGCAGGCGAAATTGGCGAGCACGATCACCCACACGGAGGTGAGGAATATGGATGGGTCGCACACTCTGCCCGGCGCTTCCGTTGGCGGGAAAACCGTCACAGCGCAAGACAGCGTGGTGAGTTACACGTACCATGAAAACGGCCTTTTGAAGGGCGCGGAAAACACCCGGCCTTCGGTGATCCTCATGGATGATGGCTACGGCAACATCACCGTGAGCGAAACCCGGCAGGAATTTGATTCCAAATGGATCGAACTGACCGGGAAAGCGTTGGTAACAAATACCGTGTCCCATAACGAAACAGCAAATTTGGACGGATCTTCCCAAGTTCAGGACATGACGGTGACCTATGACTACGACAACGTCGGCCGGCTGGCCAGCGCTGCCGGGGCCGGGAAATTCGACGGCGACGACGGGTTCGGGAACCTGACCTCGGGGGATATCACGCAGGTGTATAA
>JACQPF010000212.1 GCA_016207625.1 Elusimicrobiota bacterium
CCTCACAACCAAGTGTTTTTTCACTCACCATCTTTTTATTATCTCCCATTCACCGTATTTCCCTAGCCGGAACATTACGCTTCCTTTTGGCATTGTTGATCCTCCGGCTGACACGAACTCTCTTGTTTTGTTAACAAGATAACCAGCATTTGGAACATAGGGGACGGTCTTAAGATAATAAGATATCTCCTTCCGCCTTCCCATAACATCTCCGGTAGATTTGGGAAAGCGCCCCCTGCGTTAACCCCAGCTTATCGGCGATGTCCCTTTGCCTCATCCCCATCTTTTGAATCCCTGCCTTCACCACCATCTCTTTGGCGCGGGAGATCGCGTTGCTTCGCCCTTTTCGGAAAAGGTCCTGCGGCGAGATGCCCGCTTCTTGGCAAACTTTATGCACCAACCGCTCCCATGTCCATCCAGCCTTTGCCAGCCGCTCCTTCTCCATCAAAGCCTCTTCTGATTCTTTTAACACCGCGTTTACGAAATCCCCGTCCCCCAGGATCCGTTCATCTCCCCTTTGGTAGTCTTTGTTGTTTTTCATTCCCGCCAGGGCTTCCCATCCTCCTGCGCTTCGGCGCAACCCTCCCCCTACCAGGTCATCTCTTCTCCCCATTCCCCACCCATCTTGAATGAACCGCCGGTATCGCTCCACAGCTAAGGATTCCTGGCTCCCAAAACGATCCAGGACCTCCTCCCTCCTTTGCCAGTACGATTTCTGCACTCCCACCAGCACAGCATGGCCGCTCCAAGGGAATCGGTCCAATTCTTTCATGATCGTAACCATCTTGGCGCGGACAGGATTCAAATGAATGTATCGCACCAATTCCAAAAAATAAGCCTCTTCCTGGCATAGGATTGATTTGTAGCGATTCTGGAAAAGATATCCGCTGCGATGGTGCCGGCGGTTGAAGGTCACGGCATACCCTGTTAGAAGTCGGCGCAAAAGGTCGCTCAATGGTGTGGCGCTTGTGCGGATGAGCAGGTGAACATGGTTGGGCATCAAGACCCAGGCATAGCAGAGACATCCGGTCTTTTGGAGCCCGTCTTCCAGTCGCGTTAAAAACTCGCGGCGATCGTCGTCATCCAAAAAAATAGCCCGCCGCTCGATTCCGCGCGTGATCACATGGTGCAAGACTCCAGGGAGATTGAGACGACATTGCCGGGGCATGGAGAAACCTTATCACTTCAGACCAAGAACATCAACAATCTTATTATCTAAAGACCGTCCCTGTATTCCTGTATTCTGTATTCTGTTATTTCAACACAGCACCTTCCAAAGCCGATCCCACCTGGCGAGCATGACGCGCGATATACCCTCCTTCCAAGGGCGCCAGGGGAGCCTTCCAACGGGCCAGACGCAGCTTCAAATCCATTTCCGTGACATGGACGTCCAAACGGCCCAGGGCGGGATCGATGTGAACGACGTCTCCATCCTTTAATACGGAAAGAGGCGAGCCGACCGCCGCTTCCGGGCTGACAAGACCGACGGCCGAAACGGCATCGATGGGGAAACCCCAGCGCCCATCCGTGATCACAGGCACGCTGCCGGCCAATCCCTGAGCCGTCAATTCAATCCCCACCAGAGCCATGGGCCGCAAACCCTTCGCCGCCTTGGGTCCTTCATGGCGGATCACCAACGCGTCGCCTCTCTTGATTTTCTTATGCGACAAGGCGTCCAAGGCGGCTTCCCTGGAATCAAAGACCCGGGCAGGCCCTGAGAACGGGAACAGCTTGGCGGAGAGGTCCGCCGACGGCGTGAACGCGGCCCCAAGCGGCGCCAGGTTCCCTTTCAGGAAAACGATACCCCCCTCCGCGCGGTAAGGCTTCTTGACGCGGATCACGGTCCCGTCTTTGACGCTCGCGGAGCGGGAGAGCTCGTTGACACCGCGCCCGCTGGCCATGGGATGGGGCATCCATTTTCCGCGCAATGCGGAAAACACCGCCGGCCAGCCTCCGGCCGCGCGAAAATGCCTCAAGCCTTGTCCCTTCCCGCCGGGGAGGCGGCACATTTGGGGCGTTTCCTGTCCGATTTCCGAAAGAGTTCCCCAAGTGAGTTTCACGCCCGCTTCCTGCGCGAGCGCCAGGAGGAAAAGCAGGGTTTCGGGCCATCCGCCCATCACGGCGTCCGCGCGGATGGCGTTGGAAAAGGCGCTGATCAGCAGGACTCTTTGGATCCCCAAGTTTTGTTTGACGAGACCCACCGCGCGTTGGCCCGCTTCAAAGGCCAAGCGCATTTGCTCCACGGACCCGGTGGGCGCGGTGGAAGCGTGGGGCATCGTGAGTCCCATCACCTCCGCCAGGCAGGCCACGGCATGCTCGGCATAGGAGTCGCCCTCCCCGTGACCGTGCGGCGAGCGGCGGCTTCCCAACACCTCATCCGCCAGCGTCTCCAACGGGTCATGGAGCCTTTCGATGGAATCCGCGGGAACCGATGCGGACCCCCGCACGGGCACCAAGAGGGTGGGCATGCAGAGCCGCGCCGCGCCGAGGAGGAGGCCGGCGATCCTCTCGCTCTCGTCGGCCACAAGCACGAGCCCGTCCATGAGGACGCCCGAAACCGTGCATTCCAGCTCATCGGCCAGGAG
>JACQPF010000209.1 GCA_016207625.1 Elusimicrobiota bacterium
GCCGGGGAGATGTGGTCCGTCGTGACGGAATCTCCCAGGAGGGCCAAGACCCGGGCGCGCCGGATGTCGGCGATGCGGGCGGGTTCCAAAGTCATCCCGTCGAAGTAGGGGGGATGTTTGATGTAGGAGGAGCTTGGGTCCCAGCGGTAGAGGTCTCCTTCCGGCACGGGGAGAGACGCCCAGTTCTCGTCGCCCGACATGGCGCCGGCGTATTGTTTCCGGAACATTTCCGGTTTCACGGCGTGGCTCAGGGCGTCGCTGATTTCATGGTTGGACGGCCAGATGTCTTTCAGGAAAACCGGTTTGCCGTCTGAGCCGAACCCCAGGGGCTCGGCGGTGAGGTCCACATCCATTCGCCCGGCCAGGGCATAGGCCACGACGAGCTGGGGGGAGGCCAGGTAGTTGGCCCGGACCATCGGGTTCACCCGGCCTTCGAAGTTGCGGTTTCCGGAGAGCACCGCCGCGGCCACGAGGTCTCCCTCTTTGACGGCAGCCGTCACGGGCTCGGGCAGGGGGCCCGAATTGCCGATGCAGGTGGTGCAGCCGTAGCCCACGAGATGGAAGTTGAGCGCCTCCAGGTAGGGCGTGAGGCCGGCGGCGTCCAGGTAGTCCATCACGACGCGCGACCCGGGAGCCAAGCTGGTTTTCACGTGGGGACTGACTTTGAGGCCTTTCTCCACGGCTTTTTTGGCCAAGAGCCCGGCGCCCAGCAGCACCGAGGGGTTGGACGTGTTCGTGCAGCTGGTGATGGCGGCGATGACCACGGCGCCGTGGGTGATCTCCTCGCTTTTCCCGTCCCATTTCACGGAGGCGCGGCGGGCGAGTTTCTCCGGCGACAGTTCGAAGCCGCGCTCCTTGACGGGGGCGCTGAGCGCGCGCGAGAAAGAGGCCTTGGCGTCTTTCAGGGGCACCCGGTCTTGCGGCCTCTTCGGGCCCGCGATGGAGGGGACGACGCTTCCGAGATCCAATTCCAGCGTGTCGGAGAATTCCGGGTCCGGGCTTGTGTCCGTCCGGAAGAGGCCCTGTTCCTTGCTGTAGGCTTCCACCAGTTGGATGGTGTCCGCGCTGCGGCCGGAGAGGCGCAGGTAGGCCAGCGTCTCCTTGTCCACCGGGAAAAAGCCGATGGTGGCCCCGTATTCCGGCGCCATGTTGGCGATGGTGGCCCGGTCGGGAAGGCTTAAGGAGGAAAGGCCGGGGCCGTAAAACTCCACGAATTTACCGACGACGTTTTTCTTGCGGAGCATCTGGGTGGCGGTGAGGACCGCGTCTGTGGCGGTGGCCCCTTCCGGCAGCCGGCCCGTGAAGCGGAAGCCGACGACTTCAGGCAGGAGCATGTAAAGGGGTTGCCCCAGCATGGCCGCTTCCGCCTCGATGCCGCCCACGCCCCAGCCGACGATCCCCAGGCCGTTGATCATGGTGGTGTGGGAGTCGGTGCCGATGAGCGTGTCGGGGTAGGCGAGCTTTTCTCCCGCGAAGTCCCTTTGGATGACGACGGAGGCCAGGTGTTCCAAATTCACTTGGTGAACGATCCCCATGTCGGGGGGGACGGCGCGGAAGTTTTGCAGGGCTTTCTGTCCCCACTTTAAAAAGGAGTAGCGCTCGCGGTTGCGGGCGTATTCCAGTTCCGCGTTCTGGAGGAAAGCGTCGGAGGTGCCGAAGACGTCCACCTGGACGGAATGGTCGATCACCAGGTCCACCGGGAAGAGAGGGTTGATCCTCTTGGGGTCGGCTCCGAGGGTTTTGGCGGCGTCCCGCATGGCGGCCATGTCCACCACCACGGGCACGCCGGTGAAATCTTGCAGGAGGACGCGCGCGGGGATGAAAGGGATTTCCCGATCCGGAAGGCCCTTCGGTTTCCATTGGGCGATGGTCTTCACGTCGTCGGTTTGCACCAGACGGCCGTCCTCTTGGCGCAGGAGGTTCTCAAGGAGGATGCGGATGGAATAGGGGAGGCGCGAGAGGGAAACCAATCCGGCTTCTTCAAGAGCGGGGAGCCGGAAAAACGTGTAGGTGTTTTGGCCAGCCGTCAGCCGGGATTTCGCGCCGAAACTGTTCAAAATTTTTTGGGATGGTGTCATTCGTTCCTCTTTCAATAAATTCGCGTCGGCGTTGGACCGTGGCGCGTTCCATATATCGTATAAGAAAACCTTCTTTTAAGCAAAGGGGACGGTCTTACCTAATTACCTATTGACAAGGGCACCCTGAAGCGATATATTACACCCATGCCCCGCCAAGCCCGAATCGACACGCCCGGATTGTTGCATCATGTGATCAGCCGAGGTCTTGAGCGCCGGGAGATATTCAAAACCATCGAAGACTATCAGGATTTCGTCGATAGGATCGATACCAGCCTTCAGAAATCCCCAAATCAAATCCTCGCATGGGCTTTGATGCCCAACCATTTCCACCTGCTGATCCGAAGCGGAAGCGGGGGGATAACGCGCTTTATGCGGCGATTGATGAGCGGCTATGCCACGTCGTTCAACGCCAGGCATAAGCGGGTGGGATATCTCTTTCAAAACCGATACAAGTCGATTGTGTGCGAAGAAGATACGTATTTGAAGGAACTTGTCCGGTATATCCATTTGAACCCGCTTCGCGCTCAGTTGGTGAAGGATTTGGAGGGATTGAGGAGATATCCATTCACCGGTCATGCGGTGCTCATGGGCATGGTGAAGCATTCTTGGCAGGAGAAGGAATTTGTATTGGCTCTGTTTGGAAGGAACGAAAAAGAAGGACATCGGCGGTATGAGGAGTACGTCCGGGAAGGGACAAAAGAAGGGAACCGCCCCGATTTGGTTGGAGGGGGACTGAAACGAAGCCATGGAGGGAATTGGCCGTCAAAGAAAGAGCGCGAGAGTTACGACAGCCGGATATTGGGAAGCGGCGGATTTGTGGAGAGCGTTTTAAAAGAGGTCGAGAAAGACGATCGATCGAAAAGCCGGTTTCAGAAGATGGGGTGGGAGAATTTTGTGTCTGTTGTCGCCAAAGCCCAGGGGATAGAGAGAGACCGTTTGTTTGAAAAGGGGCGGCGGCAGTCTGTGTCGGATGGTAAAGCGATTCTCATTTATGTCGGGACCACTTACTTTGGAAAAACGAACAAGGCCATGGCCAACATGCTGTGCATGGCTGAGCCGCCGGCCAGCCGGGCGAAGGATCGGGGGCGGGAGTTGATGGAAAAGGC